>JBCCWM010000248.1:0-6907 GCA_039193505.1 Pseudomonadota bacterium
CGAAGGGCCGCTTCGTTGTGATCGGTGCGGGCAAGGCCAGCGCTCGGATGGCCGAAGCGGTGGAGGCCGAGATCGGCCCCGCCGAGGGTCTGGTGATCACGCGCTACGGCTACAGCCGCCCGACGGCCGGGATCGAGATCGTCGAAGCCGCACACCCGGTGCCGGACGCCGTCGGCGAGGCTGCAACGCGCCGCATGCTGGATCTTGTGTCGGGTCTGACCGCCGATGACCTCGTCCTTGCGCTGATCTCAGGGGGCGGCTCGGCACTGCTGTGCGCCCCTCGGGACGGGATGACCCTCGACGACAAGATGGGGGTGACGCGGGATCTTTTGGCCTCCGGCGCACCGATCGGCCAGATGAACGTGGTGCGCAAGCATCTGAGCCGGGTCAAAGGCGGGCAACTGGCGGCCGCGTGTGCGCCGGCGGCGATCCGAACGCTTCTCATCTCTGACGTGCCAGGCGACCGACCGAGTGAGATTGCCTCCGGTCCCACGGTCGCTGAGCCAAGCACGCCCACCGATGCACGAGAGATCCTGGATCGCTGGGGCATCGAGCCGACGGGGGCTGTGCGGGACGTGCTGTCCCGGCCCGGCGCGGTTGTGCCGCCTTCGGATCCGCGCCTCGCGCGCGCCGAGACGGTGATCATCGCGGCGCCATCCCAGTCCCTCGCGGCCGCGGCGGAGCGTGCGCGCGGGGCAGGCGTGGACCCGCGGATCCTCGGCGATGCGCTCGAGGGGGAGGCGCGGGACCTGGCGGCTGCCCATGTCGCCTTGGCGCGTGACATTCAGGCCGGTCTGAGCGCCGGCGCGAGCCCGGTCGTGCTCCTCTCAGGGGGCGAGTGCACCGTGACACGTTGCGGCAACGGTGTCGGGGGGCCCAATGCCGAGTACGTTCTGGCAGCGGCCGGAGCGCTCGCCGGCCAGGACGGGATCCATGTTCTGGCCTGCGATACGGACGGCGTCGACGGGGCCGCTGAAGTGGCCGGAGCCTATGCGGGGCCGGGTACGCTTGGCCTGGCGGAGGCGCAAGGCCTCTCGGCGGGGACGGCCCTCGGCAGCAACGATGCGCACGGGTTTTTCGGCCAGATCGGCGGGCAAATCGTGACTGGTCCGACGTTGACGAACGTGAATGATTTCAGGGCGATACTGATCTTTCCGCCAGCCGCTGGTGACTGACGGCGCGGCGCTCGGTGCATCCGTTGCGCGATTGACGAAGAGACCTCCCCGCGCGGGCCGGCCCGGCGGATCTGGCAAGGCTGAAGCGTCACGGGCTGGTGAGAAGACGCTCGTTCAGATCCATGCGGAGGCCATGATCAACGTGCGGAGTTCGCGCGTGTGGTTCGCACGCTCCGCCACATGATCTTCGAAGAGATCGAGGGCGGCCGCACGGTTGTAGCGGGAGGGATCGAGCGCCTCGATCTGGCTCCGCGACCAGTCTTTGAGCGGGCCCTTGATCCACTCACCAATGGGCAGGGTCGGCATGCTCTTTTTGCGGAAGATGTGGTCTTCAGGGAAGTCACGCAGCGCGAAGGATTTCAGGAAGTGCTTGCCGATGCCGTTCTTCTGCTTTTGCGCCACCGGCGCCTGGGCGAACATCTCCGAGATCCGGTGATCCATGAAAGGGGAGCGCCCTTCGATGGCGAGGCCCGCACCCATGCGGTCGGTCTTGATCAGGTTGTTGCCGGGGCCGAGCGATGTGCACTCATAGGCGGCCACTTGGTCCACCGGCTCGAGCTGGCGCCACGGCGCGAGGATCTCCTCGAAGAGCTCGATCGGCTCCGGCATCTCGGCGGCGAACTCCGGCACGAGGAGGTGTTCGCGCTGCGCGCGGGGCATGAAGCAGAGCCGGTCGAAATAGCTCGTCAGCGGGAAGTTGAGACGGGTCTGATCGGCAAAAAATGCCTCGTTGTGAGCAAATCCGCTGAGCGCCTCATCCGGACCGTCGCCGTTGAAGGCGACGATGACGCCATCGGCATGCGCCTGCTCGCAGAGGCGGCGAATGAGGAAAAACGAAAAGTCCCCGTGGGGTTGGTCATTGTGGAAGAGGACATTCTCGATCGTGTCGGGGACGATGGTCGAGTCGTACTGGATCGGCGTCAAGTCAAAGCCGTATGTGGCGGCGACCCGCTCGGCCAGATGAAACTCCCCAAACCCCTCCTCGCGGGTGTCGAGGGCGTAGGCGCGCACAGTGTTGCGATTCCACTGCCGCCGGAGATGGGCCGCGAGGACGGAGCTGTCGACACCGCCGGAGAGGAACAGGCACCCTTCCACATCGAACCGCATCTGGAGCCGGATTGCGTCGTCGAGGACCTCGGCGAAATGCTCCCCTTCGATCTCGCGCTTTTCGCCGGAGAGCGGCCAGGACCAGTAGCGCACCGCTTCGCGCTTGCCGCGCGCGTCGATCCGAAGAAACGTGCCGGGCGCGAGATGCGTCACGCCTTTGATGCAGGTGCGGGGCGGCAGGCAATAGTTGAAGGTGTGGACCATGTTGAGGCCCAGATCATCGATCTCGCGGCTCACGCCCGGCAGGCTGAGGATCGATTTGATCTCGCTCGCGAAGACAAACCCCTCGCCGATGTCCATCAAGTAGCAGGGTTTGATGCCCTGGCGGTCGCGGGCGAGGATCCCGCGTCCCTCCCGCGTGTCCCAAAGGCAGAAGGCGAACATGCCGATCAGATCGTCTAGCATCGCCTCGCCCTTCTCACGCCAGAGATGGACCAGCACTTCCGTGTCGCAGCGGGATTTGAACGTGTAGCCCTTTGCCTTAAGATCCTCGCGGATCTCGACGAAATTGTAGATCTCCCCGTTGAAGACGACCCAGACCGTGTCGTCCGTGTTCGACATCGGCTGGCCGCCATTCTCGGGATCGACGACGGCGAGGCGCGCATGGCCGAGAAGGCACGGGCCTTTTGCGATCACGCCCGCCTCATCCGGACCCCGGTAGCGGATCACGTCGATCATTTTGGCGACGTCCGCCTCGGTCAGATGGGGCACATTGATCGCCCCGGCGATGCCACACATGGCAGATCCTCCGTTCTAGAGCGCGCCGCCCGCCAGCTTCACCCGCCGGATGGGCGTCGAATAGGGCGCTGAAGCGGCGATTTCCGGCACGTCGCGCGCTTCGGCCACGATGTCGCGGATGATGCCGGCAAGGCGGTCGAGATTGTCCTTTGTCTCGGTCTCCGTCGGCTCGAAGAGCATCGCGCGGCTCATCGCCTCGCCGAAGTAGACACAGCCCGCGCCGACGAGCGTCGGTGGATGCACGCCAAAGTCGATCATCCGCTTGGAGAGGTCGAGAGTCGTGCAGGGAAGCGACGCACCGTTGAGGAGCACCTCGTGCATGCAGTGCTGCGGGAACATCTTCGGCAGCACGTCGCGAAGGGCGTGCGCGAGGTAGTTCGCATTGAGCACGGCATCGGTCGAGACCTGCCGCAGGCCCTCTGCGCCGAGGGACCGGATGTAGGCGTAGGCGCGGATCAGGACGGAGACATGTCCGCCCCAGATCTTGATCGGCAGCGCCGCCTCGCCCGCGCGGAAACCCGGTGAGACATGATGGGCGAGCGCTGCGGTCACGCCGACGGGCCCTGCGCCGGGTCCCCCGCCGCCATGGGGGGTGCCAAGCGTCTTGTGGACGTTGATGTGCGCGATGTCGAAGCCCATCCGGCCGGGGCTGGTGTGGCCCATGAGCGCGTTCATGTTGGCGCCGTCATAGTACATCAGCGCGCCGGCCGCATGGGCTTCGCGCACGATCTCCTCGATCTCGGTCTCGAAGAGACCAAAGGTCGACGGATTGGTCATCATGACGATCGCCGTCCGGTCCGAGACGGCCTGTCGGAGCGCCTCGGTGTCCATCAGGCCATCCGAACGCGTCGGGATGATGCGAGTGCGGTATCCCACCATGGTGGCGGTCGCCGGGTTGGTGCCGTGGGCGCTGTCTGGCACGATCACCTCGTTCCGCGCCTCACCCTGTTCTTCGAAATGGCGCCGGGCAATGGTCAGACCGCGAAACTCGCCGTGCGCGCCGGCGGCGGGCGTCAGATCGACGGCTGGATAGCCGAGGATCGCGCCGATATGCGCCGCGAGATCGGTATAGAGCGTGCGGAGCCCCGCCATGGTCTCGGCCGGCTGGAACGGATGGAGCGCGCGGAAGCCAGGCTGCTCCGCCGCTGCATCGTTTCGCTTCGGATTGTACTTCATCGTGCAGGAGCCGAGCGGATAGGTCCCGGTGTCGACCCCAAAGCTCTGCCGGGAGAGGCCGGTGTAGAGGCGGACCACCTCGACCTCGGGCATCGGGCGGAGCTCGGGCGTGTCGGGGAGCTCCTCTGCAGGAAAGCCGGTGCCGCCTGCTGCCGCCATTGCGGCGAGCGCGGGCCACACGTCGGTGCCGAGGCCCGCTGCCGCGGCCTCGAGATAGGCCGCGAGATCCTCGGGCGTCTTGGTCTCCGTCACAGCGATCAGAAGCGCCCCGTCGCTGAGGCCCGGATGCTCACGCGGACCGATGCCGGCCCAGATGTCGGCGCGGTCGCAGGCGGCCTCCACCGCTTTGCGCCGTTCTTCGCTGCCGAAATCCACCACGCCCTCAAAGAGGATCTTCCCCTCAACCGGCTGCGTCACGCCCGGCAGGGCCGTGAGCCCGGCGATCAGCGCGCGGGCGCCGCGGGCGGAGGTCTCGGCGATCTCAGCCAGGCCGGCTCGCCCGAGAAGGGAGAGATGTGCGCCCACCCGCACTGCGTTCAGCGCCTGGTTCGAACAGATGTTGCTCGTCGCGCGGTCGCGGGCGACGTGCTGCTCTCGGTCCTCAAAGGTCAGCGCGAGGGCGGGCTTGCCGAACACGTCGCTAACCTCACCGACGAGGCGTCCTGGCACGAGCGCCCGCAGCTCGTCTCGGCAGGCGAGGATGCCGATATGGGCGCCGCCCGCGAACATGTGCACGCCGAGCGACTGGCCTTCGAGCACGGCGATGTCGACGCCCCGCGGGGCGAGCGGCCCCTCGATCGCGCAGAGATGCGGGTTTGCCACGGCGATCAGGCGGGCGCCGCACGCATCGGCGATCCGGCGTGCATGCGCGAGGTTTTCGATCACGCCGAAGGCATTTGGGGTCTGGACGATCACTCCGGCAACGTCGTTCTCTGCTTGGCCGTCGGTCACGCCCCGCAGCGTCAGGTTTCGCGCCCACGCATAGGTCTCGAGCACCCGCCGGTAATGCGGAAAGAGCGCGTCGCTCACCAAGATCGTCCGACGGCTGGTGTCCTTTGCGGCCATCCAGGCGGCATCGGCGAGCGCCGTGACGACATCGTAGTGCGATGACGTGACAACCGGCAGTCCAGTGAGGGCCCCGATCTTCCGCGCGAAGATGTCGAGTGCGCCGAGGAGACCCTGGCTCAACTCCGGTTGATAGGGCGTGTAGGCGGTCAGAAACTCCCCCCTTGCCGCAATCGCGTCGATGGCGGCCGGCACATGGTGGTCATAGCAGCCCGCGCCGAGAAAACACCGCACGTCTTCAGCGGTCCGGTTCTGCCGGGCGAGCGTGGCCATGTGCCGGGACAGCGCGGCCTCCGAGAGGGCTTCGGGCAGGTCGAGGCCGTCCGTGCGGATCGCCTCGGGCACGCGCGCGAACAGCGCCTCCGGTGTGTCAAGACCGAGGGCGGCCGTCATCTCCCGGCGATCGCTGTCCGATAAGACGCTGAGACGCGAAGGGCTCATCGGCTGTCTCCGTTCTAGATCCCCTCTGCCCCGTAGCAGACGCCAGAGGGAATGCCGAGGGGGACACTGCGGGCGACCGGATTGCCGCCGATCTCCGCACACGACCACGAAGCCTAGGGGCGATCAATTTACGAAGGGATAATCGCGCCCCGCGCGGCCTAAAGGACGCTGGGCAGCCAAAGCGCGATGCCAGGGAAGGCGATCAGAAGCCCCGCCATGGCGAGCATCACCAAAACGAAGGGGACGGCGCCCACCATCACTTCGGTCATGGTGCCGCCCTTCCGCGCGCCCTGCACCACGTAGAGGTTGAGCCCGACCGGGGGCGTGATCAGCGCCATCTCTATGAGGACGATCATCAGGATCCCGAACCAGATCGGGTCATAGCCCTGCGCCACCACCAACGGCACGATGATCGGGATGGTGACGACCATGAGGGACAGCGTCTCGATGAAGAAGCCGAGCACGATGTAGATTGCGACAACGACGAGGATCGTGCCGAGCGGGTCGAGGCCGAGCCCCTCGAGGAACCCGCGAAGCGCTTGCCCGAGGCCCGCGGAGGAGAGCGTGAAGTTGAGAAAGGACGCCCCGATCACAACGAGCATGATCATGGATGTGGTTTTGACGGTCCCCGTCAGGCTCTCCCGGAGCATGCGCCAATTGATCCCGCCGACAGCCCATGCGATGGCAAGCGCGCCCGCCACGCCGACAGAGGCGGCCTCGGTCGGTGTCGCCCAGCCCTGATAGATCGTCCCGATGATCACTGTGAAGAGGAGGATGATCGGCAGGAGGTCGATCAGCGCCCGCAGCGTCTCGGCCAGCGGAAAGGAGCGTCGCGTGCCCCCGAAGGCGGGGCGCAGAGCGCAGATGAGCGCTGTGACGGCGATGAACGCGAGCGCCAGGGCGATCCCGGGGAGAAGGCCCGCGAGGAAGAGCTGCGGGATCGAGGTTTGGGTCAGAAACCCGTAGACGATCAGGTTGATCGAGGGCGGGATCATGATGCCAAGCGTCCCGCCCGCGGCGATCGCTCCTGAGAAGAGCCGGGGGTCGTAGCCCAACCGCTCCGCCTGCGGCATTGCGACGGTGGCGACGGTGGCCGATGTCGCGACCGAGGACCCGGAGGTCGCAGAGAACATCGTTGCCGTGGCAATATTGGCGTGGATCAGCCCGCCCGGCAGCCAGGAGACCCAGCGGTCGAGCGCGGCATA
>JBCCWM010000249.1:0-6885 GCA_039193505.1 Pseudomonadota bacterium
GCGCGGATCACACGGATACGGAGATCTTCGCAGAGGCACTGAGCCATGCACGCCGGCCTCCTGGTCCAGCAAACATGATGGATCACAAAATCGATAGACTGTGACTCCCTCCCGATTCAGTCGGACGCGGAAATGCTCTAGTCCTCTGCCTCGGTGTGGTCCGGCTCATAGAGGGGCACGCCGGTGAGAACGGCAGCCCGCCCGATCATGTGCGCGCCAATCGGCGCAGTCAGAAGCAGGAAAATGATGATGGCCACGACGATCGCGATCGTGTGGCCATCGGCGAGCACCACAGCGGTTCCCGCGAGGATCAGACCTGTGGAGAGCGTGCCGATTTTCGTGGCCGCGTGCATCCGGATCAGTACGTCGGGCATGCGGATGATCCCGACGCCGCCGATCACGGCAAATATGCCCCCCGAGAGAATCAAGATGCCTGCGATGATCTCGCTCATGTCTCCTCCTGCTGGCGAATTTTGCGACGCTCGGCAAAGCGTGCGAGGGCCACAGTGGCAAGGAACCCGACAAGGGCAAGAACCGCCGCGACATCGAGGAAGGCTGTGACGCGGAACCGGATGGCTGCGAGGCCGCAAAAGGCGACCAGCGCCACCGTCATCATGTCGAGCGCGACAACCCGGTCCGGGAGGCTGGGCCCGCGGACGAGGCGGTAGAGCGCGAGGGCAATCGTCAGAAGGACCAGCGCGAACCCAACTTCAAGGGTTCGGGACAGGAAAAGTTCAGGGGTCATCAGGCCTCCACCGCGTCGATCACCCAGGCTTCCATGCCACTCTTGAGCTGCCGGCGAAGCCCCTCGGGATCATCGGCGAACATGGCATGCACACGGAGCGTCTTTCGATCCTCGGACACGTCGAGGGACAATGTGCCAGGGGTGAGGGATATGAGGTTCGTGACGAGGAGCAGCCCGGCATCGGTTTTGACGTCGAGCGGCATGTCGATGATCGCGGGTCGGGATCGGTGCTGCGGGGTGAGCACATCGAGCGCGACCGAAAAGCTCGACACGAAGAGCTCGTAGAGAAACATCACGATCAGGCGGATCCAGGCAAAGACGCGGCCAAAGTACCGGCTCCGGCCGGTCAGAGGTTGCACCACCCAGAGCGCCGCGTAGCCGAGCCCGAAGCCCGTCGCGAGCGTGATGAGCGAGAACGATCCCGAGAGCGCCGCCCAGGCGATCGCGAGGAGGGCGTTGGTGGCAAAGGTGCTCATGTCGGCGCCCCCAAAACCGCGGTGATGTAGGCCGTCGGGTCGAGGAGGTCGCTCGCTGCAGCCTCTGAGAAGGCGTAGAAGGGCTGCGGAAAGAGGCCGATCAGCACGGTGACGACGGCGAGCGTCGCGATCGGCCAGACGCTCGCGGCGCGGGTGGCGGGTGCGAGCTGAGCGAGAGAGGGGTCTCTGCCGTCCGGGTGAGGCGACCAGAAGGCGCCGGCCCAGATTTTCGTCATTGAGTAGATCGTGAGGAGGCCCACGGCGAGGGCGACGGCGGCAAGGACCCAGGCCTCGACCTCGAGCGCGGCGCGGACCAGGATGTACTTGGCCCAAAAGCCTGAAAGCGGCGGGAAGCCCGCAAGCGAGAAGGCCGGGATCAGGAAGAGGAGCGCGAGGAGCGGTGCCGTCGCGTAGAGGCCGCCGATCCGCGACAGCTCGGTCCCACCCGTGATCCGGTCCGCCACGCCTGCGATGAGAAACAGGTTCGCCTTCACGACGATGTGGTGGAGGAGGTAGAACACCGCGCCGATGAGGGCGAGCGGCGTCATCAGCGCGAGCCCCATCACCATATAGCCGATCTGGCTCACGATGTGGAATGAAAGGATCCGGCGCATGTCGCTTTGCGCCGCGGCCCCCAAGACGCCGACAACCATGGTCAGCGCCGCCACCCAAAGCAGGATCGTGTGGGTGAACGCCTGGTCGTTGTCGAAGACCAGCGTGAACATGCGGATGAGCGCGTAGACGCCCACTTTCGTGAGCAGCCCTGCAAAGACCGCTGAGGTCGCGAAGGCCGGTGTGTGGTAAGACGCCGGCAGCCAGAAAAAGAGCGGGAAGACCGCCGCTTTGACCCCGAAGGCGACCATGAACATCATCGCGACGACAGTCAGGAGGCCCTGATCCACGGTGTCTGTCGCGGAGGCGAGATCGGCGAGGTTCAGCGTCCCCGTCATCCCGTAGAGGATCCCGATCCCGGTCAGAAACATGACGGTCGAGATGAGGTTCAGCGCGACATATTTCACGCCTCCGTCGATCTGCGCCGGGCTGCCCCCCATGACCAGGAGCCCAAAGGACGCGATCAGCATCACCTCGAACCAGACATAGAGGTTGAAGAGATCCCCGGTCAGAAACGCGCCCGTCACGCCCGCGATCAGCACTTGAAAGAGGGCGTGGTAGCCGAGGCTCTCGGCCTCCTCTCCAAGCTCGCCCACTGCAAAGACCGAGACGGTGAGCGCGATGATGGCCGTGATCAGCGCCATGGCCGCCGAAAGCCGGTCGGCCACGAGGGTGATGCCGAAGGGCGCCGACCAGCCGCCCATTTGGGCGGCAATCACCCCATGCTCCACCACTTCGGCCAGAAGGACGAGTGTCGCGCCGAGGAGGAGTGCGGCCCCCCCGATCGAGATCAGCCGACCAACTGGACGATGGCGGAGGAGGAATGCAAGGACGGCGGTAGCGAACGGGATCGCAATCGGCAGAGCGAGGATCCAGCTCATGCGGGGTCCTTTGGCTCGGCGATGCGCATGTCATCCGCCTCGAGCGTGCCGAGGGTCGTCCACGCCCGCCAGACAAGGACAAGCGCGAAGGCAAAAAGGCCAAACCCGATCACGATTGCGGTGAGAACGAGGGCTTGGGGCAGCGCGTTTGCGACGGCCCCTGCGGGCGCCTCGGCGCCGTCCTCGATCAGTGGCGCAGCGCCCTCGGTCAGACGGCCGGCAACGAAGATCGACAGGTTGGCCGCGTTCGAAAGGAGCATCAACCCGAAGAGAAACCGCATCATCGAGCGGGCCATCATAAGATAGACGGCCGAGGCGGCCAGGATGCCAACGACGATGGCCAGAAGGCTCTCCATCAGACGGCCTCCTCCAGGGCGAAGACGAGCGTCAGAGTGCCGCCGAAGACGACCAGATAGACGCCGATGTCGAAGATCAGAACGGTCGAGAGCGGCAGCCCTTTTGAGCCCTCGGTCGCGCCGAGGAAGAGCCAGAGGCCCTTGAAGAAGCTCTCGCCGGCCAGTCCGGGCAAAAGGGCCGCGGCAAGCGCGATGCCGAGCCCGCCCATCGCGATGGTCTCCGGCGTCAACCGGAGAGCCTCCCGGGCGTCCTTTGTGCCGCAGGCTATGGCGTAAAGGACAAATCCGGTTGCGCCGGTCAGTCCGCCGATAAAGCCACCGCCCGGCTCATTGTGGCCGCGCAACAGCATGTAGACAGAAAAGAGGAGGAGAAGAGAGACCAGGACCCGTGTCCCTGCGCGAAGGATGATGGAGTTCATTCTGCGGCCTCCTTCTGCACATCGATCTCTCTCTCCGCCTTGCTGCGCGGTGCGACGAGGAGGGCTCGCGCTGCGAGCGTGGCGATCACGACGACGGCGATTTCTCCGAATGTGTCGAGGGCGCGGAAATCGACGAGGATCACGTTGACGATGTTGCGCCCGAACGCCTCAGTCCAACTGGCGGCCTCGAAATACGTGGAGAGGCGCCGGTCGAGCGGCGTTGCAAGGACGGCGAGCATCACGACGGTGACCGCCCCGCCGACACCGATGGCGAGGACGGCGTCCGCGGGGCGATGATCGCTCTCGCCCGGTGCATCGAGGAGGGGCAGCTGCAATAGAGCGGCTGCCACAAGGACAACGACTAGGGTTTCGACCAAGAGCTGAGTGATCGCAACATCCGGCGCACCGTAGGAGATGAAAATCAGGGCCGACCCAATCCCGGTGACGCCAAGGGCGGCGATGGCCGCCACGCGCACCCGCGTGATCGCGGCAAGGAGCGCACCGACGACGATGAAGGCCGCGATTGCCGCATCGGTCCAAACGAGGCCGGTGAAATCGAGACGCGGCGCAATGCCCGCGACCAACATGCCTGCGGCGAGGGCGGCCAGAGCCGTCACAAAGGTCACGCGAAGGTAGTCGCGGAGGCGCCCGGTCTGCACTGTTGCAGAGACCCAACGCGCGAAGCCAGCGAGCCCTGCCATGAAACGATCGTACTCAAGATCGAGGATCGGGACGCGGGCGAAGGCCCGTTCGAGACCGCGGCGGAGCGCGTCCCGCCAAATATACATCGCCACTCCGATGACGTAGGTCACGATCGACAGAAGGAGGGGGAGGTTGACACCTGCCCAAAGCTTGAGCTCTTTCACCTCCTCCGCGCTGCCGGTGAGCGAGATCACCGTGGGTGTGACCAGGGACGTCTGGAGGAGGGCAGGATAGATCCCGAAGAGCGCGCCGAGCGCCGCCAGGAGCAGCGGCCCAGCCAACATTTGCCAAGGCGCCTCGCGCGGTTTGCGCGGCAGCGCACCCGCCGGTCCCCAAAACGGGCGGAGTGCGACGATGCCGGCCACAGCCAGCATCAGAGCGTTTGCGAGGAGGACCGCGCCCGCCACCAGAACAGGCTCGGACGCCACGGCCAACGCTCCGGCGTACTTAAGCTCTTTGCCGATGAACCCGAGAAACGGAGGGAAGCCCGCCATTGACAGGGCTGCAATCGCTGTGGCGAGCGCCGTCACCGGCATCGCGGGACCGAGCCCGCCAAGAAGCCCGACCTCCCGCGTGCCTGTCGCGTGGTCGATCGCTCCAACCGCAAGGAAAAGCGCAGCTTTGTAGAGGGAGTGGACGATCAGGAATGTCGCAAACGCCGTCATGGCATAGCCCGAATCCTGACCGAGAAAGAGCGTCAGCGTGCCGAGCGCCATCAGCGTCGTGTAGGCCAAGGCTTGCTTTAAGTCGCTCTGCCGGATCGACATCACGCTTGCGAAAACCGCCGTCACCGCGCCGGCAACCGTCAGCGTCCAGAGCCAGACATCCGTTCCGGAGAGCGCTGGATGCATCCGCGCCAGGAGGTAGACGCCTGCTTTGACCATCGTGGCGGAGTGGAGGAATGCGCTCACCGGGGTCGGCGCGGCCATCGCGTTCGGCAACCAGAAGTGAAATGGCCACTGCGCCGATTTCGTGAACGCACCCGCCAGGAGCAGGATCAGGACCGGCAGATAGAGCGCGTGGGCGCGCAGCTCGTCCCCCATCCCGACGATCTCCGAGATGCGCGCCGTCCCGGCCGCAGCGCCGAGAAGAATCAGGCCGGCCAGAAACGCCAGCGCGCCGGCACCGGTGACGAAGAGGGCCTGGAGCGCGGAGCGACGGCCCTTCTCAGTGGTGTGCGAAAACCCGATCAGCAAGTAGGAGGTGAGCGTCGTCAACTCCCAGAAGATAAAAAGCAAGATCAGGTCGTCGGCGAGCACGAGCCCGAGCATTGCGAGCATAAACGCCACCAGGAAGAGCGCGAAGCGTCCCCAATGGACATGCCCGGCGAGGTATGTGTTGGCATAAAGCAGCACCAGCGTGCCGATGCCCGAGATCAACAGCGCGAAAGTCAGGCTGAGACCGTCGACAAGGAACGCGGCTTCGATCCCCATCGAGGGCGCCCAGGCCCAGGACACCCGCACAAAAGCGCCCGTCGAAATGGTCGGAACCAGGCTGAAAAACCCTGCAAAGAGGAGTAGGGCAAACGCCGCGGGGAGCAGGCCGAGGGGTCCGTTGCCGCGGGCGCCAGCGCGGTCGTTCATCGAGCACCCTCAGGTCGCGTAACACGGATCCGAGGGCAGATATCGGGGGCGGCGGCCATTGATCCTCGGTCACAATCCGACGGTTGGGTGTGCATTTGCGTTGTCGTTGCAGATAGATACCGTCCAGCCTGCGTCAACCCGCAATCGGTGTCGACCTCCGCTCTTGCCTGTCGTTTGTCCCGAGGCTCGCCACCAAGTGGTGGAATTTTTCGCCCTGGACGGCAACATGTGTGCGCATCGCAGACGCCGCGTCCTCGGCGGCTCCGGCCTCGAGGGCGGCCAGGATGGCCTCGTGCTCGGCCAGGGACTGCTGGAGCCGACCCCTGAGGCGGAGCTGCAGGCGGCGGAACGGGCGGAGCCTGCGGTGAAGGCGCAAACACTCCGCCTCCAGAAACCTGTTGCGTGCTTCGGCGTAGAGCGTGCGGTGAAAGATCTCGTTCTCGGTGAAATACGCGTCGGCATCGGGCGCGGTGCGGCATCGGGCGTTGATTTCGGTGAGACGGGCGATTGCGTCTTCGCTGATCCGCGTTGCCGAGAGACGCGCACAGACGGCCTCCAACTCGGCCATCACTTCGAACATCTCGAGAAGCTCGACGGGCCCTGGCTGTCGGACAAAAACACCGCGCCGGGGCCGATGCTCGACCAGCCCGGTCCGCTGCAGGCGCAAAAGCGCCTCGCGAATCGGCGTCCGCGACACCGAAAACCGGTCTGCGAGGCCGGCCTCGTCCAGCCGCGCGCCATCGGCAAAAGCGCCTTTGAGGATCAGGTCCTCGAGCTCATCGGCGATGACATCGGATCTGCTGCGGGTCATGGCTCTCAGAAGCTGCACAAAAACAGGTTAATTGTATACAAGATTGTTGACTTGGGCCACCAGAACCATGCAGACGTATCAAACAGATCAAAAGAACACCCAGGGGAGAGATCCATGTCACATCACCTAACCGCCGCCGTTGCGGCGCTCGCTGTCCTGGCCGCAGGGGGCAGTTCGGCAACGGAACTGCGCCTCTCGCACCAGTGGTCCGACAAGGATGTGCGGCACAAAGTTGCTGAGATCGTCGCGAGCGAGGTGGCGAGCGCCGATGTGGGCCTCGAGATCCAGATCTTCCCGACA
>JBCCWM010000250.1:0-6870 GCA_039193505.1 Pseudomonadota bacterium
GGCGCGCCCGTCGGGTGCGGTCGAGGGGGTCGGTGCCGCGGTCGACGGGCGTGTGCGCCCAGCGGGGTCGACGCGACGATTGCATCGACCGACGCCGCTTGCGCAGCCGCTCCGGCAGGCGCCCTGTCGGTGTCGAGCGCCACCGAAGAGCCCGGGCGGATCCTGGCGCGGAACGTCTGGCCCGAGGCGCAACCTGTTGAGGTTGGATGGGAACGGGTCGTACGGGGGGCTTCGATCTCGGCCGGTGACGGTCCGGATCGGGCTCGGCGGGACACCGGGAGTGAGAGGCACCGGATCGACCGCCCTGATGCCTGCGGCCTTGACCGCGTCGCTGCCGATCTCTCAGAGAGCCGTCTCCTCGCCATCCCACCGTCTCGCGGCCAATTCAACGACCCAGCCTTGGGGGGAAAGCCAGGAGCACTTGATGCTCCCCACAGAAGTTGTCCCGCGCGGTGCTTGGAAGCCCGGAGGATCAGCATCGGAGTGCAGCGACGCAGCCCAGAAAGACGTGTCACAGAGCTTCGTCAGGGTGTGAAGCTCGCCAGCCACGGACAGGCGTGGATTGATACGATGCGCCGCGAGAACTGCGCACGACAGCGCAGACCTTCCACCGCTGGTGCGAGCCGTACAATGGGATCGGCACCGAACAGGGCATGCGCCTCAACCGCCGGCTTTAGAAGGAATGAGCTTCTGCACCGCGCCGTGTCGGATCTGATCCGGACGAGCTCGTGTTGACGCAAGCCAAGATGGGACCCGTGGAAACCAGGCCCGTCGTCGAGCCCGCATCGATCATCTCCCGAGCCAACTCAGTGGAGCCTGTCCCGGGATCGCGCCGCTCCTCTGACCGCCGATCCTGTCGCGCGGGAGACTGGTCATTGGGAGATGACCTGCGCTGAGGCTGTGCGGGTCGCGCCGATGCGCGGGCTGGCGCGCAGGCCCGGAGCACTTGATTCTGGGATCGGGTTGCCGGCGCCGAACGGCTGGATCAGACAGGGGCGAGACGATCCAGTTGAGCTTACCGCACCAACTGACCACGACAGGGACGTCGCGGACCGGCGCGCAGAACACCTTAGGCTCAGGGAGGACAGTGATGTTCCCACCAGGGTCACCTTCGGTGCGCCAATGGGTCGAGCACTCAATCGACAACGGGGTCTTCACTGAGAGACCCTGATGGAGATTGCCTGTGTCGAAAGACTCGGATGTGACATCCCTGCCAACCGCCGTAGCCGGACCATAGAAGTCAGCCGGCGCGCCCGTCGTGCTCGGCCGGATAGGCTGGGGATTTGCCGCGACGCACCGACGCCCTTCCCGGCAGCATGCATTTGCATGCGCCAGCCGGACAGTGAGTGGCCGCGTGGCGACAGAAAACGGGGCGAAAGTGACGTGGAACAAAAGGCTCGAGGCAACACTGGAGAAGACTCCCAGCGTCGACGTCGCGCCGTACTCGCCTGATGGCGATGCCAGAACGGATCACCCCGACCGAACATGTGTCTGTGACATCGGCTGTTTGCGGACCCGAAACCGGTGGCGCTCCGTATCGATCTGCAATCACGGCGCGCGATCGGCTGGCCGGCGGGCATCCAGGTATTGCGAGACAAGGCGATCGGGCCGCTGACCATGCCTTGTGCCTTGCGACCACCGTCGAAGGGCAGCCTGCAGCACCGACCTACGCGGCTCGCGCGACGGCCGGACTGGCTCCGCAGTGTCGCTGAGCAGCTCGGGCACTTCTTCGGACGATGCGGCTGTCGAAAGGACCGAGCCGCTGTGGCTCAGGCGGAGAGCCGCAGAAACCGCAACCTTCGAAGCATCAGTGCCGTCTCCACCCTGCGTCGGAGGCCGTCCCCCCGCTCGAAAAGCCCCTCGGTCGTCGACGGTCACGCTGCGGTGTTGAAACCATGTAGCGGCATCAAGGACGGCACAGCGCCAGGTCGCGGCTGTACCATCCGTGCGCGATGTGCTTAACCACGCTGCGGGCTCTCAGGACCACCGGGACGTGGAGGACGAAATGGGCAACGACCGTGTGATCGCGCCGACGGCCGAGTGTTTTGTGGGCGGTGTCTGGGCGCCGAGCGCGCAGGAGCGCACTCTGCCGGTCCATGCGCCGAGCGATGGCTCGATCATTGCCGAGATTGCCGCAGGGGACCGGGTGGACATCGACCGTGCAGTGGCGGCGGCGCAAAAGACGCGCGACGGCGCCTGGGGCGAGATGCCTGCAGTGGAGCGTGGCCGGCTGCTGACGCGCCTCGGGCTGCGGATCTCGGAGGAGGCGGAGCGGCTTGCCCTCCTCGAAGCAGAGGACACGGGCAAACCGATCAGCCAGGCGCGTGCCGATATCACCGCCGCCGCGCGGTACTTCGAGTTCTACGGCGGGGCGGCGGACAAGATCCACGGCGACACAATCCCGTTCCTGCCGGGCTACGCCGTCCAGACCCTGCTCGAGCCGCATGGTGTCACCGGCCACATCATCCCGTGGAACTACCCGGCCCAAATGGTGGGGCGCACGATCGGCGCGGCGCTTGCCATGGGCAATGCGGCTGTCCTGAAGCCCGCGGAGGAGGCCTGCCTGACCCCACTCGCCATCGCGGGACTCGCCGCGGAGGTTGGGCTGCCACCGGGCGCACTCAACGTCGTCCCCGGTCGGGGGGAGGAGGCTGGTGCCGCTCTCGCAGCCCATCCAGGGATTGATTTCCTGTCCTTCACGGGCTCCCCCGAAACAGGTGTGCTGGTCCAGACCGCGGCGGCGCGGAACCACATCGGCTGCACGCTGGAACTCGGCGGCAAGTCTGCGCAGATCCTCTTTGAAGACGCCGATCTCGATGCGGCCCTGCCCATTGTTGTCAAAGCAGTGGTGCAGAATGGCGGGCAGACCTGTTCCGCCGGGGCCCGGCTTCTGATCGCGCGACCGCTCTGGGAAACGGTCACCGAGGCCCTCGCGGACCGGTTCGGAGCACTCAGAGCCGGGCCGCACGACGCCGATCTCGACCTCGGCGCACTGATCTCTGCCCGGCAGCGCGACCGCGTTGCCTCCTATGTCGAGCGGGCGGGCGGGGCGGATGCGCCCATTCTCGCCCAGGGCCAGATTGCGGCAGACGCGCCTGCGGGCGGCTTTTACGCGGCACCCGTCCTCATCGGTCCGGTCGCACCCGACCACCTCCTTGCGCAGGAGGAGATCTTCGGACCGGTTCTCACATGCCTGCCGTTCGACGACGAGGCCGAGGCGATCCGGATCGCGAACGCCACACCCTACGGCCTCGTTGCAGGCGTCTGGACGGCCGATGGTGGACGGCAGATGCGCATGGCCAAGGCGCTCAAAGTGGGTCAGGTGTTTCTCAATGGCTACGGCGCAGGCGGCGGCATCGAATTGCCCTTCGGCGGGCGCGGCAAGTCTGGGCATGGCCGCGAAAAAGGGTTTGCCGCCCTGGCGGAGTTCGGCCAGATCAAAACCATCGTGCTGAACCACGGCTGACGTCGGAAGCGCTGCTGTCTTACATGTAGAGAGCGGGCGTGGCGCAGCCGTCGCTTCACGCGATGCGCCCTACCCTCGCCCGCCCGAACGCCATAGAAGGACCGCCGGGAGGAGCCGTCGATGAGGGCACGCACGCTTTGGTCCATCGCGCAGGGCGTCATGGAAATCCGGGAGGAGGAAGTGACGCGCCCCGCAAATGGCGTTCTCCTCAAAACCCTGTACTCGGGCGTGAGCCGCGGCACGGAGGCGACCGTGCTCGCGGGGCGCGTCCCGCCCGACCTCGCCGAGGTGATGCGAGTGCCGCACCAGGGCGGCACGTTTCCGTTCCCCGTCAAGTATGGCTACTGCCTGGTCGGAAACGTGAGTGAAGGCCCGGAGGAGATGCGCGGCAAGTTGGCCTTTGCGCTCCATCCGCACCAGACCCGAGCCACGCTCGACCCGGCGGCGGTACACCTCCTTCCCGACAACCTGCCGCCCCGCCGCGCTGTCCTGGCGGCGAACACGGAAACAGCGCTGACAGTCGCTTGGGATGCGAGTGCGGGGCCAGGCGACCGGATCCTGGTCGTCGGCGCCGGTGTCGTCGGCCTCCTCGTGGCGCGCGTCCTGAGGGACCTGCCGGGGGCGGACGTGACGCTTCTCGACCAAAATCTGGCGCGCTCCGGCGTTGCAGCGCGCCTCGGCCTTGCCTTGACGGATGTCGCTCCATCCGACGTCGACATTGCGATCAATGCAAGCGGCAGCGCCGCGGGGCTTCAACGCGCCATCGACGCCGCCGGCCAAGAGGCGACAGTGGTGGAGGCAAGCTGGCATGGTGCCGGCACACAACCGCTGGCGCTCGGCGGTGCATTCCATCCCCGACGCCTGACGCTCCGCTCGAGCCAAGTGGGCCGCATACCGCCGGGACGGGCCCCCCGATGGACCCATGCCAGGCGGCTCGCCACGGCGCTCAACGTGCTGGCCGAGTGGCCGGAGGTCGACGCGCTCCTCGGCCCTGAGATCCCCTTTCCAGATGCGCCGCGCCTCTTGCCGCCGCTCCTTGCCCCCGGGGCGGACGCGCTCTGCCCGATTTTGACCTATGAGACCGGAGACTGAGATGTTTGCCCTCGAAGTACGTGACCACATCATGATCGCCCACTCCCTGCCCGGCGAGGCGTTCGGCCCGGCACAGGGCCTCCACGGCGCCACATTCATTGTCGACGCCGCGTTCTTTCGTGAGACGCTGACCGAAAACGACATCGTGGTCGACATTGGCCTCGCCGCGGACGCGCTGAAACGCGTCCTCGCGCCCTTCAACTACAAAAACCTCGATGAGCTCGACAGGTTCGGCGGCCGCCGTTCGACCACAGAAGTGCTGGCGCATGTGATCTTCGACGCGTTGGCGGAGGACATCCGCAGGGGAGGTCTCGGCGAGGATGCCAAGTCGATCGACCGTCTTCGGATCACGTTGGAGGAAAGCCACATTGCGCGCGCTTGGGTGGAGGGCGCTGTGTGACGGGCTTTGACCCGACTTGGCTTGCGCTCCGCGCGCCGGCCGATGCGCGGGCGCGGTCGGCCCGGCTGATCGGTCGCGCGGCCGCGACACTTGGTGCCGCGCCGCTTGTGTCCGATCTCGGCTCTGGCACGGGGGCGGCGGTGCGTGCCTTCGGGCCCGCATTCCCTCCTGCGACGCGTTGGCACTTGTTCGACGCCGACGCGGGGGCCCTCGACGTGGCGGCCGGCCTGCCGGCGGTCGAGACGCGGGTTGTCGATCTGGCGCAGACGCCGGCGCCCTGGACCAGCAGCACCGATCTCGTGACCGCCACAGCACTTTTCGATCTGGCGTCGGGGGCCTGGATTGCGGCGCTGTCCGCAGCTCTCGAGGCGGCAAACATGCCGCTTCTTGCATGTCTGAGCTTTGATGGCTGGATCGAAGGGGCGCCGGCCCACCCGGCCGAGGCCGCCATCCGAGCGGCCTTCAACGCCCATCAGCGTCGCAGCAAAGGTCTCGGCGGTCGAGCCGCCGGCCCGGAGGCCACCCGCCTCCTGGCGGCCGCCCTGGCGGATTGCGGGTATGACGTCGAGGTCACCGGCAGCCCATGGCTTCTCAACCAACCTCGGGACGCCGCCTTGATCGAGGCTGTGGTCAACGGTGTGGCCGACGCGGCACGTGAGGCTGGTGCAGTCGAGGCCGAGGCGTGGCGCACCGCCCGCCTGGAGCGCACAGACCGCCTCGTGATCGGCCACCGGGACCTCTTTGCCGTCCCGCGTCGCTAACCCTCCTTTAGATCGCAAGTGACGAGCAGGTCCCCGTCGGGGAAGACGAAACTCGTCCCTTCCGGCCTCGGTGCATCCGCCAGCCGTGCGATCGGCGGCAAAGCAACGCCGACGCGGCCCGATCCGATCAGCACACGCCCAAACAGGAGGTGAAGGCTGTCGACGGCGTCGGCGGCCAGAAAGCGACCGAGCGTGTCCGCACCGCCCTCGATCAACAACCGTGTAAGCCCGAAACAGTCGAGCGCCGCAACGATCTCCGCCACGGGCACTTGTCCTGAGAGGTCGATCCGCTCCACCCCCGCGGGCAGGGTCTCGTGCCCCCCGATCACGATGCGCCGGCAGCCATCCTCTCGCCACACCTGCGCCCCCGGCCCCACGGTGCCGCGCGGATCGATCACCACCCGGGCTGGATGCGCCCCTTGGCAGAGGCGGACTGTCAGTCGCGGGTCGTCCGCGCGCGCCGTCCCGGCGCCGATCACGACCGCGTCGACCAGGGCGCGAAGGCGATGGAGATGGGTCAGCGCGCACCGACCGTTTATGTATTTCGAGTCGCCCGTTTCGGTCGCAATCCTGCCGTCCAGCGACAGGCCGAGCTGCGAGACGACAAAGCGCCGCCCCTCCGCCCGCGCCTGAAGGAGCGGCGCGAACACCGCTTCGAGTGCGCCTTCGCGCACTTCAGCCTCGGCGACGTCGGCTCCGTCGAGCAGCAGTTTCCAAGCTTCGTCCTGCACTCAATCCCGCCCCCACACGGTGTCTTCTCGGGCGAGCATTCCCACCTCAACCGCCAAAAGTCAAAGCACTCCCGGCCGTTACGGGCTGGTTGGCGGACTGTGGCAGCTGTTCTGACGTCTTCGTGACGGGGCGTTTCAAAGATGTGAACGGGGGCCCCGATGCCGCGCCAAATGTGCCAGGTTTTCCGCCACAATCCGCGCGGTGTCGGTCCAGCTTGGCAATTTGGCGCCGAAGCGCGCCGCCGCCGCCGCGCGGACCGCGCGTGCCTCCGGGTCGCTGAGCAGGGTGCGCAAGGCGCCCGCGAAGGCCGCCAGGTCGTCCGGATCAACCAGAAGGCCGGCCTCCGCCGGGACAGTTTCCGGCACGGCACCGGCCCGGCAGGCCACAATCGGCAGACCCGCCGCGAGGGCCTCGGAAAA
>JBCCWM010000251.1:0-6846 GCA_039193505.1 Pseudomonadota bacterium
CGGCCATGTGCGTCTAGGACACAATAAAGCGTGTCGTGTCAGAGGCTTCCGTCGGTCGCACTCTCAAGGCGCGTAACCTGATCACGACCCCGGCCTTTGTCGTCGTGAAAGCGGCGGACGCCGTCTGGGACACGACAGTCCGCCCTGCCGTGACCAAATGAGCGTCCTGGCCGTGAAGATGCGGCCGGCGAGGGCGCATTGCCCTCGAGCCGGCGGGAGGACCGCACCTTGTTGGAGCCATGCACCCCGAGCGTCACGCGAAGCTGAGGGGTGAGCCGCAGAGCACGCGTCCCTGTTCGGCGCCGCAGCGCAAGTTCGGGGTGATCTGCAAGGACGGAGCTGGTAGCTTTGCGCTGAAGACTATGGTTTTTTGAGGATGCTCGAGTTGACTGCCCTTCTTGTTTCCGAAAGCGACGGGACGCTTTCGTTCGAATTCGACGATCTGGTTCGCTATCATGGGCGGCAGAGCATCTGCGGATTGACCGTCGCATATAAGGTCATGGGCGCGGCCTGGGCTCGGGTGTGGAACGACGCCCCGCCCGTCCGCAGCAGTCTTGTTGTGTCGAGTGCTTTTCCGGGACCCGGCACCCGCGATGGCTTTGAAATGGTCACGCGGGCGGTGACGCGGGGCGCCTACGAAGTCCTGACCGATGTCGAGCCGGGGCCGCTTGTCGCCGAAGCGGGCAAGGGCGCGTACTTCTTTCGTCTGTCGGACGATCGCCACATCATTGAGTTGGGTCTAAAGCCCGAGGTGGTTCCCGCAGAGTTTGTGCCCCGCCGCAGAAAACTGGCTCGCGGGGAGGCATCCGAGGCAGAAGCGGCCGAGTTCAGGGCGCTGCAGTTCGAATTCTCTGACAAGTTGCGCGGCTTGGCACACGACGAGGTCGTCAACATCATCAGCTGCAGAGACATCGCAACCTGACAGAAGCACCGCCAATACTGTTCGGCAAGTATTTGTCGCCCTATGTGCGTCGCGTGGCCGTCAGCCTGAACGTGCTCGGGATTGCCTTCGAGCAAACCGTCGTATCCGCGGTCGACGACGAGCGCAAACGGGAGGCCGTCAATCCCGTGGGCCGGGTTCCGGCGCTCAAGCTGCCTTCGGGTGAGGTTTTGGTCGACAGCGCCGCGATCCTCGACCACTTCGACGAGATTGTCGGCTCGGAACGCGCGCTGGTGCCCGCGTCGGGCGCCGAAAGACGGCGTGCGCTTCAGCAGTTGGCCATCGCAACCGGGGCCATCGACCGGGCCATGACCGCAAATGCGGAACGCCGGCGCGATGTCCCGGATCCGGTGCGTGTTGAACGTCTGCTGCGCCAGTGTCGGCAGGGGTTCGACGTCTTGGAGCGCGACCTCGGCGGCCGGGAGCACTTCGATGGCAGAGCTTTGCGCCAGCCCGACATCACGACGGCAACGGGCTTTAGGTTCGTCAATCACATCTTCCCGGGAGCCCTGCCGGGCGACGACTTCCCCGGCCTCGCGTGCGCGTCCGACAGCCTGGAAGCGATGGACGCCTTTCGCACCGTCCCGATCGAGACGCCAGGCACCTAGTTGGTGCGGTCAGAAGGCGTTGACAGCCCGCTGCGGGTTGTCTTCACTTCCAAGCAAACGGGAGGGTAAGCTTATGAAATCACTGATACCTGCTGTCGCGCTGGGGGTTGCCTGGGCGGCTCACGGCGTTGCGGCGGACCCGATCGAAATCGTCGATCAGCGCGAGCGAACCGTGGTGCTGGAGGAGGAGGCGCAACGGTTCGTGACCATCCCGATCCCGGCGGCCTCCATGTTCGTCGCGGTCGACGGCGGCACGGACCGGCTTGTGGGCATGCATCAGTTGTCGAAGACAGCGATTAAGGGCCACATCCTCGAGCGGTTCTACCCCGAGGCCCTGGCCATTCCGTCGAACATCACCGGCAAGGGCTTCAGCTTCGTGCCCAATGTCGAAGAGCTGCTGGCGCTTGAGCCCGATCTTGTCTTTCAGTGGGGCCATCTGAACGACGACATCATCGATCCCCTGGTCAATGCCGGTCTGAACGTGGCCCTGATCAAGATCGGGCAGGAGGCTTTCACCCGCAAGTGGCTCCAGATGATGGGGGACGTAACCGGCAAAGCCGACAAGGCGCAGGCCATGATCGACTGGCGCGACACCGTCGCCGCCGAAGTGGGGGCGGCCACCGAAGGCATCGCCGAAGAAGACCGCCCGCGCACGCTTTACTTCATGAACTACCTCTCGAGTTTGCGCGTCGCCGGCGGCAGGTCCTACAACAACTTCTACATCGATCTCGCGGGTGGACGGAACGTGGCCGCCGACCTCGGCATGTTTGTAGAGGTGGGGATCGAGCAGATCATCGCCTGGGACCCGGAAGTGATCCTGCTGAACGGCTTCGAGGCGAAGCTTTCGCCGCAGGATGTCTATGACAACGCGCTTCTGGCGGACGTGTCGGCGGTCCAGAACCGGCGCGTCTACAAGATGCCCCTCGGCGGCTACCGCTGGGACCCGCCCAATCAGGAGAGCCCGCTCACCTGGCTTTGGCTGTCGATGGTCCTGCATCCGGACAAGTTCGACTGGAACCTGAGTGAACGGATCAACAGCAACTACCAGTTCATCTACGGTCAGGGCGTCACGGACGAGGATGTCCGGAGCATCCTGCGCTTCGACGTGAATGCGGACGCGGCCAACTACGACATCTTCGCGGATGGCTAGGCCAGCCGGATGAGCGTGGCAGACCAAACCGCGGCCCCGTCCGCTGTGAAGCGGCTGGGGCTGTGGGGAGTTCTGCTGATCCTGCTCGGCTTGACCGTCCTCGTGTCGCTTGGGATCGGGCGTTTCGGCGTCCCGATCGATCATGTGGCCGGCATCCTCCTGGCGAATGTCCTGCCGATCGAGCCGACATGGCGACCGGTCGAGGAACGTGTCGTCGAGCTGATCCGGATGCCGCGCATCCTGATCGCGGGGCTCGCCGGCGCCGGGCTCGCCGTTGCCGGCGCAGCCCTTCAGGGCGTGTTCCGCAACCCGCTTGTGGGCCCGCAGATCATCGGCGTCTCCTCCGGCGCGGCGTTCGGAGGGGCGCTCGCCATCCTGCTCTCGGAAAGCCAGGTTCTGCTGATCGGCGGCGCGTTCGGGTTTGGCTTGCTGGCCATGGTGGTCGTCTACACGATCAGCCGCCAGCAGGGTCGCGCCTCGATCCTGATGCTGGTCCTGTCGGGGATCGTGACGAGCGCGTTTTTCTCGGCCCTCGTCTCGGTCACCAAGTTCGTGGCCGACCCCGACGACAAACTGCCCGCGATTGTGTTCTGGCTGATGGGAAGCTTCGCCTCGGCGAGCTACGACAAGGTTGTCCTGATCGCGGTCCCGGTCGCGGCGGGGGCGCTCGTGATCTATCTGATGCGCTTTCAGATCAACGTGCTGTCGCTTGGCGACGAAGAGGCGCAGTCGCTCGGTCTGAGGGTCGAGCGCACGCGCTGGATCGTGCTGGTCGCGGTCGCGCTGGTCAGTGCTGCGGTCGTGGCGGCGGCGGGCGTCGTCGGCTGGGTCGGGCTCGTGATCCCGCACTTCGCGCGCATGCTGACCGGACCCGACCACAAACTCCTGATCCCGGCATCGGCGCTCATCGGCGCGATCTACCTGATCCATGTCGACAATGTCGCGCGGGCGTCGATTGCGGCCGAGATCCCGGTCGGCATCATCACGGCGCTTCTTGGTGCCCCGGTCTTCGCCTATCTCCTGCGCCGCGCAGCGAACAAAGGATGGTCGTCGGAGTGATCCGGGTCGAGCAAGCGGAGTTCCGATACGGGGATGCATGGGTCTTTCGCGGCGTCAGTTTCGAGCTGCAGCGCGGCCAGACCGGTGCGATCCTCGGTCCGAACGGTCGCGGCAAGACCACGCTTTTGAAGGCCATCACCGGCCTCTTGAAGCTGACAAGCGGCATCGCCGAGACGGGCGGTCGCATCGGATATGTCGCGCAGCGCAACGACATGGCCTTCTCCTACAAGGTGCTCGACATCGTCGTCATGGGGCGCGCGGCCCATATCGGGCTGTTCCGGACCCCGGGCGCCGAAGACTACCGGATTGCGCGCCGCACGCTGGAGCGCCTGGGGCTCGGCAGCTTCACCGACCGCCTCTATTCCCAGCTCTCCGGCGGGGAGCGGCAGCTTGTGATGATCGCCCGGGCGCTTGCCTCCGAGTGCGAAGTTCTGATCCTGGACGAGCCGACATCGGCGCTCGATTTCTCAAATCAGGCGCTGATCCTCGAAACGCTCCGCCGGATTGCGCGCGAGGACGGGCTGACCGTCCTGATGACCACCCACGTGCCTCAGCACGCGCAGAGGCTGGCCGACATAGTCCTGTTGATGTACGGACCCGACCGGCAGGACTGGGGCACGGCGGCGGAAATGCTGACCGAGGACCGGCTGGAGGCGCTCTACGGTGTGCCCGTGAAGGCGCTCGAAATCCAGCATGACGGCCGGACCGCCAGCGCGCTGGTTCCGCTCTTTCTCTGACGACAGGTCTAGGCCATGACGTCTAGGGCCAGATCCACGGCCCTCGGGATCGCGTTCTGAACCTCGGAACACATGCCGATCCCGAAGCTGTCGGGATCGGCGGGCTGGCACCCGACGATGCGCACCAGCGGCGGCAGGGCACCCACCGACTGGGCCAGGGTCAGGGCACGCACGGGCGTGGCGTAGTGCACATCGGCGAAGAAGTCGCGGCGGGCACGGTCGTCCATGTCCTCGGCCCGCGGCAAGTCAGGTTCAAGAAGCCAGAGATCGCCCGGGGCGCCCCCCCGATCGAAGGCGTCGAAGAGGATCAGGGCCTCATAGCCGCGCATCAGTTCCTGAACGAGGTGAATGCCGCCAATCCCCGTCTCGATGACGGTGCAGGTCGCTGGCCGCCGCGGATCTCCGGCCAGTGTCCGCGCAGCATGGAGCCCGAAGGCGTCATCTCCTTTGAGCTCGTTTCCGACGCCGGCCGCGAGGGATTTCAAAGCTTCAGAACGCCGGAAGCTTGGGCTCGAACGGCATGCCGAAGCCGATCATCCGGCGTCCGTTCGGTTCGGCCCGTACGGGATAACACTGCAGCCCCGGGCCGCCCCCTAGCCGGTTCCCGTTGCGGATGTCGTAGGAGCAGCCGGGGCCGTGCGGACAGTGCCAGGTGAACCCGTCGAGTGTGCCCCCCTCCATCGTGGCGCGATGGGTCGGACAGACCGCCGACAGCGCGTAGTCAACCTTCTCGACGCGCAGGATGAGGAGCGGCCCCTCCTCCATCTCGCAGAGATAGGCCGAGCCGTCTTCGGCGACCGCCGCGTCCGGCACGGGAGACCAGTGGGGCGGGTCGGGCATGGCGGATGCGCCGATGTCGGGTGCCCGCGCGGTGCCGAGATCGGGCACGGCGTCTTCGTCCAGGAAGTCCCAGACCTTCTGACAGCCCGGCGTCTCGGGCGGCAGCAGATCGTACATCCCCATCAGCGAGTGAATGGCGGGGTCGGTTACCACCTGCTCCAGAACGCCCTCCTTGAAGAGCCGCACAAGCCGGTGGAGCGCCTCGCGGTGGACCGCGTCGATCCCGCCAAGCGCGCCGAAGACCTGCGCGCGCAGCTCCTCGTCGGCGATCTCCTCCAGTCCGCCGATCATCGATGCGGTCTGTGCCAGGAGGTCCTGCCACTCCTCGTTGCTGCGGTATCCCACCAGGGGCTGATCGGGGCCCGTATCAGGCATCATGCGTCTCCGTCAGTGGTGATGATGCTCGTGCTCGCAAACCTCGTCGCCGTCGCAGCACCCGGCGTTGCATTCGCCATGCGTGCCCTGCTGGAACTCGGTAAAGCTCTCATAGAACATCACGCCCGCCTTGCGCTTGCCGCCGTCGCTGAAGCGATAGGCTTTGCCGTCCCGGGCGAGCGTCCCCTCCTCGGCGAGCTCCTCCATGACGGCTGCCACCGTCTCCGCGTCGCTCTGCAAAAACGGCATCACGGCCTGCGGCGTGAACGTGTCGCCGAAGCCCTCTCCCTGAAACCAATAACAAATCTGCAGCACGTCTTCGCGCACGATCAGCCTGTCGAGGGCGCCGTTGGGTCTCTCATCGGTCATGTCTTGTCTTCCGCGGCGAAGGCAAAATGCGTTTCGGTGAACGGGCGGACCCGTGCGAGCCTGTCAGCCGACTTTTCCAGCCATTCGACATCCGCCGCACGGCCTTGCCGGGCCAGTTTGCTCGCCGTCCGGATCAGGTCGTCGCGCAGGCGGGCGGGCGAGAAACCGATCCTCTCCGCGAACGCCGCATCGGTGGACGCGCCCTCGTTCTCGGCCATGACCATGCGACCGAAGGTGTCGGGCGGCATGTCGGCCTCGACCGTGAAGGTCTCGCTCGGCCAGACGCCGAACTGCTCCCCGATCATGAGCGTGTTTTCGAGATCGACGATCCCGGTCACGGCCTCATAGACGCGCTCCTGCACCTCGTTCGGGTCGCGCTCGCCGCCCGTCCAGCGAAAGGCGCACACAACGCCGGGCTCGGTCGAAACGGCAGAGGTTCCGACCAGAACGATGCGGGACGGACGCGCCATCTCTCCGGTCTCGAAGCGCTGCACCACATGAACCGGGCTCCAGGTGAAGTTCTCGACGCGCACATCCGGCACTTCGGCGAGGGACGACTTGAGCCCCTCCATCAAGGGTGGACCCAGCGGGTAATGGTCGAGGATTGCCGAATAGCCGACAATCCCAACGATGGTGCCGCCTCCGGAGGCCACGGCTCTAGTCTATGCCACAGGCGCAGGTCGTGACCTCGCGCGTGACCACTTGGTCGGAGCCCTCGACCATGACATGCGTCGTACATGGCATGCAGGGGTCGAAGGACCTGAGCGC
>JBCCWM010000252.1:0-6835 GCA_039193505.1 Pseudomonadota bacterium
CTTGCCCGAACCGGACTCGCCCACAACACAGACGATCTCACCCGCATCGACGCTGATCGACACGTCCTCGACCGCATGCGCCCGGTCAGCGCCCTTGGGCAGGCTGACCGAGAGGCCGTGGATCTCGAGCACGCTCATCGCGTCGCCCTCTGGAAGGGCGCCACCGGATCGCTCGCCCTCTGCGCGGGCCTCATCGCATCGTCCTCGCAATCCGTGGGTCGAGCGTATCGCGGAGCCCGTCGCCCATGATGTTGACGGCGAGGACCGTCACCCCGAGCGCGATGCCAGGGAAAAAGATGATCCACGGGGTCAACTGAAAGAAGGTCCGCCCCTCAGACATGATGTTGCCCCAGGACGGGATCTCAGGCGGAATGCCGGCGCCCAAGAAGCCGAGGATCGCCTCCGTCAGCATGGCCGAGCCGCAGATGTAGGTCGCTTGCACGATCAGGGGGGCGATGGTGTTGGGCAGGATGTGGCGGATCATGATCGGGGTGGTGCGGGTGCCAGCGGCGATGGCAGCCTCGACATAGGGCTCCTCGCGCACGGTCAGCACAACGGACCGGACGAGGCGCACAACCCTCGGGATCTCAGGGATCATGATCGCGGTCACCACCGTCAGAAGCGTCGCGCCCGAGAGCGAGATCATCGCAATCGCGAGAAGGATCGCGGGGATCGACATCAGCCCGTCCATCACCCGCATGATCGCTGCATCGAGCCAGCGCACAAACCCGGCGATCAGCCCCAGGACAAGCCCGAGTGCAATCGAGACCGCCGCCACCGCGAGCCCCACGATCAGCGAGATACGCGCCCCATTGACCACGCGCGAGAACACATCCCGACCCAACTGATCCGTTCCGAAGAGCCCTGCATCCCCAGGCGGTTTCAGCCGGTTCATTGGGTTCAGCGCAATCGGATCAACCGTCAGAAGCGGGCCGATGGCCGCGATCAGGACAATCACGGCGAGCATGCCTCCGCCCCAGAGGACGGCGGTGTTCTTCGCAGCCAGGCGGAGGGTCGAGGGGCTAGACGGGGCGGTGGGTGCTTCGGTGGCGGCATCGACCATCAGTAGCGGATCCTTGGGTCGAGCAGCGTGTAGGTGAGGTCAATCACCAGGTTGAGCAGAATGTAGACGAAGCTGAAAAACAGGATCAGCCCCTGGATGATCGGGTAGTCCCGCGCGAGAACGGCATCGAGAACCAAGCGACCGAGGCCCGGGATGTTGTAGACACTCTCCGTCACCACGACGCCGCCGATCAAAAGAGCAATGCCAATCCCGATCACTGTGACGATCGGGACCGCCGCGTTCCGGAGCGCGTGGCGAATGAGGATCTTCGCCTCCGACTGGCCTTTGGCGCGCGCCGTGCGGATGTAATCCTCCTCCAGCACCTCGATGACCGAGGCGCGGGTCATCCGCGCGATGAGCGCAATGAAGATGACCGAGAGCGTCAGCGTCGGCAGGGTTATGTGCGCGAGGAACGGGCCGAGCCCCTCTTCGAAGGGGCTCCGATACCCTTGGACGGGCAACCATCTGAGGTTCAGGGCAAAGACGTAGATCAGGCAGTAGCCGAGGACGAACACCGGCACCGAAAACCCCCCGACGGAGAAGAGCATGACGGCACGGTCGACCCAGGAGCCCGCGCGGTAGGCTGCAATCGTCCCAAGCGGGACAGCCACGAGGATGGCGAAGACGATGGTCGTGGTGGCAAGGAGGAGCGTCGGCTCAATCCGCTGGGCGATCAGCTCAGCCACCGGTTTCTGGCTGAAAATCGACGTGCCGAGATCCCCTTGGAGGAGGGCGCCGAGCCACGTGCCGAACTGCACGACGATCGGGTCCGAGAGGCCGAGCTGCGCCCGGATCCGCGCGACATCCTCGGCTGTGGCATAGTCGCCCGCAATCACGGCGGCGGGGTCGCCCGGCGCGAGGCGGAGGAGCAAAAAGACAAAGAGCGCAACGACCCCCATCACCGGGATTGTCATCAGGATGCGCTTGAGAATGTAGCCAACCATCAGACGCGTCGCCCAGCGTCGATCTTTGCGCCCCACCCATTGGGCGAAGGGCAGCCATCTTGCGCTCTGAGGCTCGAGAACCGACAGGGTGCGAGGTTAGATCCGTCTCCGACGTTCGCACCGACCCAACGGCTCAGAGCAAACGCACTGCCCGGTGTCGCGCCCGTCTCGCCGCCTCCGACACGCGGCGGGTCGCGCACCTCCCAAAGGAAAGGGAGGCGCATCTGTGCGCGCGACTCTGGTCGGTCATCCCGACGGCGCGCCGAGGGGAGACTGCGCTTCCTATCGACCGGGTTTGGCGCATCCGCGGGAGCGTCGAGATCGACCCCCAAAGGCGCTTCGCTAAACAAAATCCGTGTCTCCGCAGCGGGTTGCATCACGGCGCGGCACGCGTGCCCGGCAGAGGCACCCCGTCAAAGCTGGCAGGCAGACGTCGGAGGACTGCGCCGCAGACCGCGCCATAGACGCCAAGCGTCAAAGGCATCCCGACCTCGGTCATGCGCCCATATGCGGGCCAATTGCTCTTCATGCTGCCCTCCGGAGAAGAGCCCGGCCGATTTGGTCGGCCGGGCCTGACGCCGTCACTCGACGGAGATGTTCCAGAAGAACTGGACCGGGGACTTGATCAGACCCTCGACATTGTCACGGTAGGCCACCGGCACGAAGAACTGGCCGAGCTGGCCGGAGGCACCGATCGTCCAGAGACGCTCCTGAACGGTCGCCGCGATCTCCTGCTTTTCCTCGAGCGTGCCGGCCTTGGCAAAGGCTTTCCGCGCATCTTCGAGCTCAGGATCCGTCGGCCAGCCGAACCAGCCTTTCTCCGGGTCGCCGGAGAATGCGATTGCCATTGGGTCGATCACATCGGCGCCGATCCACCACGTGTGGAACATGTTCCAGCCGCCCGCATCCACAGGCTCCCGGCTTGCACGACGGGAGGTGAGCGTCGCCCAGTCCATCGCCTGCACGTCGACCTCAAAGCCCGCATTGCGGAGCTTCTCAGCCGTCACCAGCGTGAAGGCCGAGAGGACCGGGATGTCCGTCGGCTGCATGATCACGACGGGAGTGCCGTCATAACTTGTGGCCTCGAGCGCGGTCTTGGCCGCATCGATGTCACCGGTCGACATAAGATCGGAGCCGACGGCATTCTCAAGCGGCGTATCGCAGGGGAAGACCGAGTAGCAGGTCTTCCAGAACTCCGGGTTTCCGATCGCGGCCGCCAGATAGTCCTCCTGCTTCATCGCCATGATCGCAGCGCGGCGCACGTCAACATCGTCGAAGGGCGGCAGCAGGTGGTTGAAGCGCGCGAAGCCGATATTGCCGAGCGGGTCGTTGACCTCGACTGTGATGCTCGGATCGTTCGCCATGATCGGTGCGAGATCCGGCGCCGGCTGCTCAAAGAAGTCCACTTCGCCCGCTAGGAGCGCGTTCATCGCGGTCGTGTTGTCCGGAAAATACTGCCAGATAACCCGATCCACTTTGGCCACCTTGCCGCCCGCTGCGGCTGAGGGGGCCTCTTCCCGCGGCACGTAGCCTTCAAACTTGGTGTAGACGATCTTGGAGCCCGGCACCCACTCCTCCTCCTCGAAGACGAAGGGACCGGACCCGACATACTCGGAAATCTGCTCAAACGGGTCGGTGTCGGCGATGCGCTTCGGCATGATGAAGGGCACGTTCGACGAGATTTTGCCGATCGATTCGAGGACCAGGCCAAAGGGCTCGGTCAGGGTCATGACGACAGTCTTCTCGTCCGTCGCCTCCAGGCTCTCCATCACACCGAAGAGCTGTTGGCCCATCCCGTCGCGCTGACCCCAGCGGTTCAGCGAGGCAACGACGTCCTCGCCGGTCACCGGCGCGCCATCGTGGAAGGTCAGTCCGTCGCGCAGCACGAAAGTCCAGGTGAGACCGTCGTCAGACGTCTCCCACGTGTCGACCATCTGAGGCTGCGGCGTGAAGCTCTCGTCCATTGCGAAGAGCGTGTCGTAAATCATGTAGCCGTGGTTGCGGCTGATGTAAGCCGTCGTCCAGATCGGGTCGAGGTTCTTCAGATCCGCGTGCGGGATGACGGTAAGGGTGACTTCGGCGTTGGCCACCGCCGGCACCAGGCCCAGGGCCATAGGTGCGGCAACCATGGCCGCGAGCGCCGTCCGGCGCGTCGAGAAAAACATGAGGGACCTCCTGTTGTCTGACCGCGCTCTGTCGCGCGTTCTTTTCGGGACAGCGCCGAAACGCTGCCTTATGCGGACAGACTACAGAGAGAGAGGGCGCACCTGTCAATGTCGTGCACGTCATTCGGTGGTCGAAGCTTGGCCGCCGCCCGGCAGCTGCTCGCGTCTCAACCAGCTTGCCGGAGGATCCGTGCGGTCAATGCACGGGCCTCGCGTCAAAGGAGGCTCACCATCCGGCCGCCGCCGTCCAGTGCACCGAATGTGCCGGTTTTGTTGAGATGGCCGTCTCTTGCGGTCCCACGGAGACACGCCCCGGCGCGGCCCGCAAGGGGCAGGACACTCGGCTGACGCGAGCCTGCAGCCCGGCCGTCGCCTGCGTCCCCTCAGGACCGAGCTCTCTGACCCTGAGTGTCGGACGGCACTGGATCATTCCCAAAGGAGCGGTCCTGTCATCTTTGCGCGAGATCGAGAGGGCGCCCCATCGGCGCTCGGAGCGCCGCGCGTCCATCTGAACCTCCGGGGCTGTTGCCCTTGGCCAGCGCTTGCGAGCGGGCGGCGGGCCTTCTGCTGCCGCTCTGAATGGTCTCCATCGCGTCCATCGAAGCCTGGATGTCGCGGCTGCCGGGCTCGTGATCGCCGGTTCTGCAGCGCGTGGGCCGCGCCGGTCCCCATCAGAACCGTCGCGCGGACCACCTTGGGCGGTTTGGGCGTGTCTGCGACACCGCCACCTTTGCGCCGCAACGTGGGGTTTCTCGGCTGAGGGGTGCCTCGGCGCTGCACAGTGATCCGGAAAGCTCCGAGGCTCTGCCGACAGAGATTGATTTTCGGCGGGCGGGGCCGAAAGATCGGCACGCTTTGAGGGGAGGGGCTCTTGTCCGAAGTCACCGTCTATTCCGCCCGCAAGATCATCACCATGGACAGGAACTGTCCGAAGGCCACGCACATTGCGGTGCGCGACGGTCTGATCCTGGCAGTCGGCGACGCCGACTGCGCCGATGGCTGGGGGGATGTCCGGCGCGACGATCGCTATGCCGATGCGGTGATCCTGCCGGGCCTGGTCGAGGCACATGCTCATGTGATGGCAGGCGGCATCTGGCGCCACACCTATTGCGGCCATTATGCGCGCACGGATCCGGAGGGCGCGCTCTGGGAGGGCGTCGGAACCTACGAGGCGGTGGTGGCGCGCCTTCGCGCGATCGCTGAGACCACGCCCGAGGGGGAACCTGTGATCGGCTGGGGCTTCGACCCCAACTTTCTGGAGGGCCGCCGGCTTGACCGCGGGCATCTCGATGCCGTGTCGACAGCGCATCCCGTGGTGCTGGTCCATTCGAACTTCCACCTCCTGACGGCGAACGGGGCGGCCCTGTCGCGCGCGGGGCTCGACCCCTCGACCAACATTCCGGGCGTTGTCCGGGACGAGGCGGGCGCGCTGACGGGGGAGTGTCAGGAGTTCGCCGCGATGGGCCCCGTGCTCAAGACAGTCGGGCTCGACTTTGCCGAGCTCTCCGACGCGGCGGCCGTTGAGGCCTATGGTCGCGTCGCACGGAGCGTGGGCGTGACGACAGTGGCCGACCTCCTCTCGAAACTCGAGGAGGACGAGGTGTCGATGCTCGAGCGCGTGACCGGCACCCCGGCCTTCCCAGCGCGCTACGTGCCGGTGATGAACGCCATGGAGGGTGAGCCCGAGGCCGAGGCGGCCCGGGCCATCGCACTTCGCGCACGCTCAACGTCCAAACTGCACTTTGGACGCGCAAAGCTCTTCACCGACGGCGCGATCCAGGGGTTCACCGCCATGCTCCGCCCACCGGGTTACTTCCGCTGTCCCGAGCATCCGCTGCTCAACATGGAGGAAGACCACTTCCGGGCCGCGGTCCGCACCCTCCACGCCGCGGGCGTCAAAACCCATGTCCACACCAATGGCGATGCTGCCGTTGACCTCGCGCTCTCGGCTTTTGAGAACGCCGTGCGGGCCGCGCCGGCGGCCGATCATCGCCACACGTTGGAGCACTGCCAGCTCTCCCGCATCGATCAGTTCAAGCGCATGAAGGCGCTCGGGCTGACCGCGAACCTCTTCTCGAACCACGTCTACTATTTCGGCGATCTGCATTACGGCCTGACGCTCGGGCCGGACCGGGCCAGGCGGATGAACGCGGCGGCCGATGCGCAGGCGGTCTGGGCGGGGGACTTCGCAATCCACTCGGATGCACCGGTGACGCCGATGGCGCCGCTCTTCACAGCCTGGGCCGCGGTGAACCGGGTCACGGCCACGGGCCGCCAGCTCGGCACGGCGCAGCGGCTCTCCGTGATCGAAGCGCTCCGCTGCATCACGCTCGGCGCGGCCTATGTTCTGAAGATGGATGACCGGATCGGAAGCCTCGAGACCGGAAAGTGGGCGGATATGTGCGTCGTCGACCGCGATCCTCTGTCGGTGGAGCCGAGCGCCCTCCGCGACATCAAAGTTCTCGGCACAGTCCTTGGCGGGGTGCCGACATGACACGGATCGCCGTGGCGGGCTTCCAGCACGAGACCAACACATTCGCGCCCGAGACGACGGCGCTGGCCCGGTTCGTGCGGCGGGGCGCCTGGCCAGAGCTTGTCCGCGGCGACGCGGTCGCCCCGAGACTGGCGGGGCTCAACTTGCCCCTCGCGGGCTTTCTCGATGC
>JBCCWM010000253.1:0-6793 GCA_039193505.1 Pseudomonadota bacterium
CGGAAGCGCGCGACGGTCGACGACACAAGGACGGGACCGAAGGAGCCTCGCTCAACCGCTCTCGGCGCGCAGGACGAGGCCATCGTCGTCGCCGTCCGTCGGTACACTCCGCTGCCGCCGGACGACTGTCTCTCTGCCCCGCAGCCGACGGCCACCGGTTCGAGGCCCCTGCCGAACGCATCTCACGCGGTCCTCATGGCACGGATGCCTGCAGCGACACGGCCTCTCGCGGCTGCCCGAGATCGACGGCGAGAGGCCACGGAAGCAGCGGGTCGAGCGCGACCCGATCGGGGTCTTCCACATCGACATCGCCGCGCTTCGAGCGGCGGAGGGCACGCGTCCGCCATGGGCCTCGGACCGATGGCGGCACCATGGCGACCCTCGTCGGGGCCGTCCGCCGAACCGGCAGGTTTGCCGTGGCGCGACCGGTCGAGAATGCGGACAGAAAGACCGTTTGGGAGGTCCTGGAGCGCCTGCCCGACACTCTATCCCACCGCATCCACACCATCCACACCGACACCCATTGCCCGGCAGGCGGTTTGCACGGCACATCTGCCGAGAGCGGCATCCAGGTCGCCGAGCAGCCGCGACATCGAACCGCCATACTCTCTCGGCCGATGCGGGTCGACATGGTGTGCGAGGCGAACGGGATCGAGCACCGCCTGACCAAGCCGAACCACCCCTGGACCAACGACCAGGTCGAGCGGATGAACCGGACGATCGAGGACGCGACCGCCAAGCGCTCCCACTACGACAGCCCCGAACGGCTTCGACGCCCCCCTTCGACGTCCTCGACACGGACACCTTCGCGCGCCGTCTCACCGGTCTCACGCCCTCCGAGTACATCTGCAAGATCCGGACTCCCGAGCCCCGCAGATCCATTGTCGATCCGCTCCACCAGATGCCGGGACTGAACAGCAAGCTGCGATGGTGATGAAGGTTTCGGACGTCTGGCCAGGATAGTGCCCCTCGGAGGGCAGCATGCGCCATTGGCAGCCAGTGCGGAGCAGGTAGAGCACCGCGTCGACCATGGCGCGGAGATCGGTTTGGCGCTGTCGTCCACCTTGTCGTGACGCAGGAAAATGTGCTGAAATCAGTGCACATTGGGCGTCGGTCAGAGCAGCTGCGTCGCCCTATGTCATGCCTCCATGTCGCGAGACCGAACATGGCCCAGGAGCGGCAAACGGCCACTTCTCACACATCCCCTAAACATCCCCTAAGACCACGGTTCGCTCCATTCGCGCGGCGAGCAACGCATTGGAACCAGACTTTCGCGCTTGGCGCAGCATCTGTCAAAATGGGCTCTCAGCCGGCAGTCGCTGCGTCCAGCTTCAAAGTCGGTTCCCGCGTCAGCCTGCTCTTTCGCCCCGAGCCGCAAGCGATCCCCACGCGCCCGGCGGAGCTCTTTGCAGAGCGCTGTAGCGGGGCTGGCGCCGTCCTGTGGTTGCGCCTATCCTGCCGCCCGGGGTGGCAGGAGACTGCCATGGCGGCATACCATAAGGTCCGGCGCACCGGGCTCAACCGGATCGCGGGGCTCCGCCAGGCGCTGGTGGCGGCGCGTCGGGCTTGGCTCACCCGGGTCTGGCGGATGGACATCGACCCCTCGGCGGAGTTCTCGCTCTCCGCGCAGTTCGACCGGACCTATCCGGGCGGCGTTCATGTCGGCGCCGAGAGCTACATCGCCTTCGAGGCGCGGATCCTGACCCATGACCGGACCCGGGGGCTCTATCTTCACACCCGTGTCGGCGCGCGGTGCTTCGTCGGCGGGCGGGCACTGATCCTGCCCGGGGTCGAGATCGGCGACGGCTCGGTCATCGGGGCGGGCGCCGTCGTCACCCGCTCGCTGCCGCCCGGCAGCCTCGCCGCCGGCAACCCCGCGCGGATCCTCCGCGAGGGCATCAAGGTCGGCCCCTATGGCCGCTTTGCCGACGCCGACCAGGTTGAGCACGCGCTCGCCATTGCCGGCATCTGATCGGCTCAAGGGGATTTTTCGCCATATTTCACAGGGATTTGGGGCTCTGTCACGTTAAGGTGGCCGTGTTTGCAGACCTGCCTAAATCGGCGTAGTCGGCCCGGATGTCCCACTCGCCCATCAGCTACAAGCGCCACCGCTTCCCGCCCGAAATCATCGCTCACGCGGTCTGGCTCTATGTACGCCTCAACCTGAGCCTCCGCGAAGTCGAGGAAATGCTGCTCGAATGCGGGGTCGAGGTGTCCTACGAAACCGTGCGGCGCTGGATGCTGAAATTCGGTCCGGAAAGCGCCCGGAACGTGCGGCGACGCGAGGCGCGACCCGGAGATGTCTGGTATCTCGACGAAGTCCGGCTCGTGATAGCGGGCCGCATGTTCTGGCTTTGGCGGGCTGTGGATCGGGAGGGGGTCGTTCTGTATGAGGTTCTGCGCTCCAGGCGTGACAAGCGGGCCGCGATACGGCTTCTGAAGGCGCTGATCAAGCGGCATGGCCTGCCGCGGCGGATCGTGATGGACAAACTTCGATCCTCAGGCGCGGCAAAGCGCAGGAGAGCGCTCGGTCTTGAGCACCGGTCCCACAAGGGCCTGAATAACAGAGCAGAAAACAGCCATCCGCCATTCCGCAAACGCGAGCGCTGCATGCAAGGCTTCCGATCTCCCGGCGGATTGCAACGCTATGTTTCCTGCCACTCAGCCGTCCGCAACCGCTTCGCCGTTCCCGCCCGCCGCCGCTCAGAAAACCAGATCAGATCCCACCGACTGGAAGCTTTCGACACGTGGAAATGCGCTGCCGGTGTGGCCTAATCTCTCGCTGATAGCGCGCCTTTCCGATCAACTTGGGTTAACGTGACAACGCCGCCGAACGTACTGTTTCGCCCCCAGCCGCAAACGACCCCGTGTGGCGGGCGCGGGGGCGGCCTTGAGCGTCTCGACACCCCGGGCGCCGCCCCATCCTGAAACAGGGAGAGTTCAGTGCTGGTGTCGAGCATCCTCCCCTCGACCTCTCTTCCGCCCAAACGAAGATGTAGGGTCGGCCAGTCGTGCCGCACGGCTTGGCCCAGCGGCGGGCAGGGGGACGATGGCTTGGCGTCGATGGTTTGGCGGTCTGCGCCAGCCATCGCCAAAGGCGCGCTCGGGCTGGTCCCTCTATCCCCGAACCGCTCTCTTCTGGTCGAGGGGGCGGTCAGTCTGCTTCCGGCGGGCGCTGACGGAGCGCCGAGGGCGCCTGCCCGGTCCAGCGTTTGACCGCGCGCCGGAAGGCGCGGTCGTCCGAATAGCCCATCATATAGGCCGCTGTGGCAACGTCGATCTTGGGATCCGCAAGGAGTTCGCGCGCGGTCTCGGCCCGGGCCACGTCGATCATCGCGCCGAGTGTGGTGTTGTGCGCGCGCGCCAGGCGCTGTGCGGCGCGCAGGCTCATGCCCGCGCGCGCCGCGACGGCCGCGGCGCCGTACTCGCCCTGTGCCGCGCTGTCGGCGACAGCGCGGACCAGCGGCGCGAGTGCCGGCGGTCCGCCGCGCGCGGCCAACCGCCGGCGTACATGCAAGAAGTGCTCGGTGACATAGGCGAAGAGGGCAGCACTGGCTTGGGCCACGGGCTCATCCAAGGCCCCGCGCGCAAGGACGACGCCGGAATGCGGTTGGTCGAACCGGACCGGGGCCCCAAAGTGCTCCTCATAGAGCGCGGATGCGGAGTTCGGCGGATGGGCCAGATCGACCCCGACCAGCGCCTCCGGCACTTCCAGCACCTCGGAGACGAGCCGCCAGGCCATGGCGATCCCAAACTCGACACCGCGGCCGCTGTCGAGCGGTTCGAGCGGGTGCCGGCTGCGGAAGAGGGCGGTCGGTCCGGTCTCGACCAGCTCCAGCTCCAGGCGATCGGCGATCATCATGCGGTTCTCCACCATCAGCTCAAGGGCTGTGCGGAGATCGGCGGCGAACTGCGCCCCGTGGGCGAGCCCGCCGGTCACCGAAAAGGGGGCGGCGCGCGCCATCTCGAGGGGCAGGGCGCGATCGGGATACGCCGCGCCGATCGTCTGCCAGAGCCGTGGCAGGGTGATGTCGGGGAGGCGCGCGTCGGGATCCATGAGTTCGATGCCGCGGATCCCAGTGACCGTCTCGATCTTGCGGAGCGCAATTCCCTGCGAAAGGGCAAAGGCGACCGTTGAACTGGCGATGCTGGCCAGCACGGCGGGGGGGCCATGTTTGGCGCGATTTGTCCGGTTTGTGGGTCGCACGGTCCTGCCGACTGGCTTGTGATTTGGTCAGGCTTGCAGCTAACGGCCGAGGCGTGGGGAAATCAACAATGCAGAAGGCGCATCTCTCTGTGTACGGGTCACCGGTCAGATCCGCTCAGGGCTATGATCAAGGACACCTCCTCACCGCGGTTCGTCGCTCGGGCACGTCGCTTTGAGCATCCCACGTCCAGAAGGAGAGAACCCCATGAAACTGTTTCTCGCCGCGGCCACGGCTGCGCTCATCGGCACTGCGGCCGTCGCCCAGGTTGACATGCAAGAGCTCGACCGCTCGCTCACCGATGTCGAACGCCAGGTCAAGGCGATTATGGAATCCCACGGCGCGCCTCCTGAGCTCTTTGCAACCTTGACCCTCGGCCAGGTCACGCTGCTCAAAAACCTGATGGAGAGCGACGCGAGCGAGACCGAAAAGCGCCGCCGCGCGATGGCAATCATCGAACGCTGATCGTCGCGGGGCGCCGGCGCCCCGCCACCGCTGAGGCGGATGTCTTCCGGTCAGGACGCCCCCCCGTCGGCTCCTCGTGGTCCTGGTCCGGAGATGGGTCTCTCGTGACGCATGTTGCGGGAGCGCCCAGCGTGCGGCGTGGCCGACAGGCCCGCCGCCGCGATGCCTGAGCCCGTGCCGACGTTCTAAGCCCTGACGAGGCTGAGCGCTGTCAGCACCACACCTCCCACCTCCGTCCACTGACCCGAGAGGGTGTGCCCAGGCTCAAAGGGCGGCGCCGGCACGGCGCAGGTTGCGGTGAACGTCCGGGGCTGCAGATCGATCTCGACATCCTGAAAATCGAGGAGTGCCCGCGACAGCGGGTACTGCGCTTTGTAGAGGGCCTCTTTGGCCGAAAAGATCGTGCGCGCCATCCGGGCCGGAGAGAGTGTGTGGCCGGCACGCGCGGACGCGGTCGCGTGGGCCGTGCGCCCCTCCATCAGGGCGGCGCGCTCCACTGGGGTCAGTATGACGGGCCAGAGATCCTCGGGCAGCGGCGCGTCGGGTTCAGCGTCGAGGCCGAGTGAGATGATCTCGCGCTCGAACGCACACGCGGCGAGCGCGATGCCGAGGCCGTCTGCCCGACGCGTGTGCGTGATCGATCCGACGAGCCCTGGCGGCCAGATCGGGGCTCTGTCGGGCGCTTGCGGGACTGCGATGGGTGGGTGGCCGAGACGTGCCATCGCAATCCGAGCAGCGTCCCGGCCGGCGGCAAACTCAGCCCGCCGGGCCGGGACGGCGCGGGTGATGGCCGGTGCCTCTTCCGCCCGGATCTCCGCAGGATCGGCGATGTCTCGCACCGCCACGGCGACCGTCTCGGGAAAGAGGGTCGCTGCGGCGTGGGCAATCTCTGCCGTCATGCGTTTGGCCCCGAGCGTCCCGCCCGGCCGCCGTCATCCCCGCCGGCCGGCGCGGAGCGCGCGGCGTTTGGCCATTGCCTCGGCCCGCGCTGCCGCTCGGTCGGAGGCGGCGGGGCCGGCCTCGGCCGGCTCGGGGGATTTGGGGTCGGTGTCGAGATGGGCCGAGAGCCCCTCCAAGGTCGGGAAGCGGAAGATGTCGGTGATCGAGAGCTTCGCGCCCGAAAGGGCTGCCTTGATCTCCCGATGCGCCTGCACCGCCAAAAGCGAGTGCCCGCCGAGCTCGAAGAAATTGTCCCGCGCGCCCACCTGGGGCACGCCGAGGATCTTCGACCAGATCCCGGCGATGGTCGCTGCCACCCCGGTCTCGGGCGCCTCGTAGGCCGCGGGCGCGGCCTTGGCGATCTCCGCGGGCGCGGGCAGTGCCTTGCGGTCGACCTTGCCATTGGGCGTCAGCGGCATCGCGTCGAGCGCGACGATGACAGAGGGCACCATGTGGGGCGGCAGTTGCGCGGCCAGCGCCGTCTTCAGACCCTCGGCCGAGAAGGCGGGCGTGGCGGTGACATAGGCAATGAGGCGCGGGTCGCCCGCCACCTCCTCGCGCGCGATGACAACGGCTTGGGTGACGCCGGGCTCGGCCTCGGCGGCCGCTTCGATCTCGCCCAACTCGATCCGGTAGCCCCGGATCTTGACCTGGTAATCGACCCGGCCGAGGAACTCGAACCCGCCATCGGCGCGCCTGCGCACCAGATCGCCGGTGCCGTAGATCCGCCCCGGTCCGAAGGGGTTCGGACGGAACCGCTCGGCCGTCAGCTCTTCGCGCTGCCAGTAGCCGCGGGCGACGCCCTCGCCCCCGATCCAAAGCTCGCCCGCCGCGCCGATCGGCACCGGCCGGTGGGCGTCGTCCAGCACATAGAGTGTGGTGTTGGCGATCGGCGTGCCGAGATCGACCACCGCGCGGTCCGCGGTCGCCGCAGCGGTCGTCGACCAGATCGTGGTCTCGGTCGGCCCGTACATGTTCTGGATCCGCGCGCCCGTCGCGGCCTCGATGTCCGAGACCAGCGCGCCGGGCAGCGCTTCGCCCCCGATCATGACCTCCTTGAGACCGCGGAGCGCAGCGCGGCTCTCGTCGTTCAGAACCAGCATCCGCGCCATCGAGGGCGTGCACTGGAGATGCGTCACCCGGTGGCGGCGAAGCTGGGCTGCGAGCGAGAAATCGTCCTCGGC
>JBCCWM010000254.1:0-6787 GCA_039193505.1 Pseudomonadota bacterium
GCTTCGGACACCCGGCGACGTCCTCGATCGCACGGATATCGGCTGTCTGCGCTTTGGCGCCCCTTCCGTGACGGCGCATATCCTCGACCATCCGCTCACGACGCGGCGTCGGTCTTTCCTCCGTCATCGGAGCCTCCTCTTTGTCGATAGAGCCCCCAATCGCCAAACAGATCACGCACTCCCGAACTCCCGACATTCAGTTCAAACGAGCTCCATCAAAACCAAGCGCCAATCCCACAAAAACAGCCTCGCCCTCGTCCCGCCGGCGGACCTTATTCGGGAGGTATCTGCCTTCGTCTCCGCGCCGTCGGACCGTGCCCCGCTCACAGATCGGTCGGCGCCTCACCGGTCTGCCCGGCGCTCAAATTGGCGGGTCCGGTGAGCAGACGGGTGAGGGTGCCAACCAACCGGTTGGCGAAGTGGATCACACCATGCTCCTGCCGGCCAACCAGGTCGATCGTCCAAGGGTGCACCGAGGACCCGAGCGCCAGCCTTGCTCGAAACTGGTTCAAGAGTTGCACTCGGGAACGCTCAACCGGCTTGGCTCCGGGCCGCCGTGCAAAACGGGCGCGCGACCCTCTGGCGCCTCAAGACCTGGCCTGCGCGCACGGCAGCGGTGACCGCTCGGAGCCACGCCAGCGCTCGTGTGACGCAGGCCCTGACCCCGCGGCTCTGGACCGGGTCTCAACCGCGCCAGCGGGCCGGACCAAACTGATCTCAAAGACTGGAGAGGGCGCCTGTCTCCACCATCGGAAACCCGCTCTGGCTCGGAGGCTGCGTCGGGTTTGAGCCTCTGGGGCGCTGGCGCGTCGCTTCAGGTGGCGGCACGGCGCCTGCATCGCGCCTGCTTCGGCCGAAGAGTGGGCGGCGTGTACGGTGCGGCCGCCCGACACCCGGTCGCATTTGGGTGTCGGCGGACAGCCATTCAGGGGGGCCCGCCGCGCCGAGGGCGGCGCGACCCCCTTGCGAACGAACTCCCATGCCGGGTAGCGCAAGGAAGCGGGAGCGCCATGGATCCGGCAGGTCCCGGCGCAAAGGTTGCGGAGCGGAGATTCAGGCAACATTAACCCGTTGTCCCCGAGATCCGGGCCAGCGACAGGAGACCAGAATGCCCGAGAAAAACGCACGTTTTGAGGTCTCTCCCCTCGGCCTTCTGGCGGTGATCTATGTGGCGATGCCCCTGATCGCAGCGACTGTGTTCTTCGCGACGTCGACGCCAGAGACGCGTCTCCTTCATACACACGTCCGGCTTGTTCCGGCCTTCATCGCGCTCGCCGTGATCCTTGCGGTGCTGAGCGGCCTGCAACGAACCTATTTGCACGGGCTTCTGTCGCGGGCGGAGCAGGCGGCGGTCGTCCTTCTGGTGGCGGTCTTCCTTGGCACGGCGCTCTTTGTCGCGATCTCGCCGGTCGACGCGCTTGCGCGCGGTGGTCACCGCGTGCTTCTCGCGCTGACGGGGATCGCGCTCGTCTTCCTCCTCAGCCAGGAGTGGCGGCGGCCCGATCTGTTGAGCCTCGCTCTGATCCTGCAGCCGCTTGCCCATCTGCCTCTGCTGATCGCACTCTACTTGATTTATGCCGGGAGTGAGCCGCCCGGCATCAACTGGCTGGGTGGGCCGCCCGGCTACTGGCATGTGCGCATCTGGGGGATGACGCTTGCCGCCGCCGCCGCCGCCGCCTTCGGGCTCTACGTCGGGGCGGAGCGGCGACCCCACGCGCTGGCCTTCGTGGCGCTGACACTCTTGTCGGCGATGCTGGCCTGGTCGGGTTCGCGAGGCAGCATCGTTGGCCTCCTTGGGGGCATCCTGCTGACAGCGCTGGTCTTTCCGCGCCGCACGCTCAGCGCGCTGCCGGTGACGGCGGTGGCCCTCCTCCTGGGCGCGCTGCTGTCTCTGATCCCGATGGCGCCTCTTTATCCCTATGGCCTCCTCGGCGGCGTGGCGGAAACGCTCTCGGCCGGGGATCTCAACGGCGCATCGGCGGGACGGCTTGGAATGTGGCGCGATGCGCTCGGGCTGATTGCCGACCGCCCGCTCTTTGGCCACGGCCATGACCAATACGTGCTGATCTACGAAGATGGTCCGATCCGCGCGACGCATCCGCACAACGCTCTCGTCCAGATACTGATCGACTGGGGGCTCGTCGGAGGTGCCGCGGCCCTCTTCCTGCTGTTCTCGCTCTGGTGGCGGGGCACAGCGCGGATCCGGGCAGAGGGGGCATGGACCAAGCTGTCGGGGTTTGCGGTTCTCGCCACAATGGCCGGCGCGTCGATGTTTGACGGCGTCCTCTACCACGAAGGCCCGCTGCTGATCGTTGCGATCGCCTATGCCATCCTCTTCGCCCGCCCGCTTGAACCGGCGCGGTCGAGCGGCTAGGAACCGGCGCGAGAATGACAGGAGAGGTCAATGCCCAAGATCAACGGCAACGAGATCCGGCCCGGCAATATTTTGGAGCACAACGACCACCTTTGGATTGCGGTGAAGGTTGGCCATGTGAAGCCGGGAAAGGGCGGCGCCTTTGCACAGGTCGAGATGAAAAATGTGAGGAACGGCTCAAAGCTCAATGAGCGCTTCCGCGCCGCCGACAAGGTCGAGCGGGTACGGCTCGAGCAGAAGGACCAGCAATTCCTCTACGAGAATGACGGGATGCTCGTGTTCATGGACACAGAAACCTACGAACAAATCGAGCTGCCGTCCGATATACTCGGTGACCGACGCCCGTTTCTCCAGGACGGAATGACGATCACGATCGAGTACTATGAGGCTGAGGCCCTCTCCGCCACATTGCCCCAAAAGGTCACTTGCACGATTGCCGAGACAGAGCCCGCCGTGAAGGGCCAGACGGCGGCCAACAGCTTCAAGCCTGCGGTCCTCGACAACGGCGTGCGCATCATGGTGCCGCCCTTCATCGGTCAGGATGAGGCGATCATCGTGAACACCGAGACGATGGAGTATGCCGAGCGGGCCTAGGGTTGGGCCCCGTTGATCAACGAGCCGTGGCGTACGTCACATCCGCAAAACAGCGAGCGGTGACAACGCTTTCTATTGGCTGACCGATGCGCAGATGGCGCGTGTGGAGCCGATCTTTCCGACAGCTCACGCAAACCTCGAGAAGATAACACGCGCGTCCCCAGTGGCATAATCTTCCTCGAGTGCCATGACTTGAGATGGCTGGACGCGCCGGATGCCTGTGACCCGCCGACGGCATTTGAGAACCGCGGGAAGAAATGGAACGAGACGGGCCTCCTCCCGCGGAGGCTGCCGGGCGTGGCCGATCAAGGCGCCGAGTGCGGGACGCCGTTGATCGATGCCACCCACCTCAAGACACGCCGGACGACCTCCGGCCTGGGGCTGAAACAGGGAGGTCGGCCGGCTCAAGGGCGGGCCGAACTTGACGTTGCACGCCGTGGCGGACGCGTTGGGTCGGCCGATGCGGATGTGTCCGACGGCGGGTCGGCGCAGCGATGGCACCGGCGCTCGGGCGTTGCTGGGCAGCGCTCCGCCCGCAGAACACAGGCTGGCAGAGCGCGGATATGACGCCGACTTGTATCGCGAAGGGCTTGAAAACACGTGGGCAGAGCCCAGCGTCCGGTCCCGAAAGAGCCGCAAAAGTCCCTTCGAGCCTGCCGCCGCCCGCCTCCGCCACAGGATCGAAAACGGCGTTGCCCGGCTCAAGGACCGGAGGCGCGTGGTACGTCGCCATGCCAGATGCCAGAACCCTATGCGCCTGCGCCCTCGCAGCGGTCGTCCTGTTCTGGCTGTGGGTTCTGAGCCTATGCCGTCGAGCGCCGGAAGCGAAGGAGCCGCGTGTCGTGGCGCGCTAAGGCATAGACCCTGTGGATCTGGTCGAGTTCCAGGACCAGAAAATCGGTGAGAACGCGCATCATCGCCAGCCGCCCGCCCTCGCTCCTGTCGCGCACGATCGTCGCCATAATCTCGGCGATCGACCGTTTGATTGCTCCGCTCACCCAGCTCGACCAAACGCCGTTGTGGACGAAAAACAGCGCAAACGCATCGAGAGTGTCGAAGTAGTCCTCGGCGAAGTGCCCCTGGAGCACGGCGTCCGCATGCGCACGGGTCAGCTTGCGCAACTGCTCCTGCGCCCGGTCGTCAAGCGCCTCCGCGACCGCCTCCTCCATCAGCAGGTTGCGGACGATGTCCTCGGGCCAGCGTCGGATATGGGGCTTTATCTGGCGGCGAAGAAACGCAAACCGCTCAACGAAGTCCTCGCCGAAATCGAGCGCCGTCTCGGCGCGCGGGATAGTCCAGGGCGGCCGCACCTGGGTGCGCATCTCGTCGAGATAGATGTCGAACTCGTCCATCCGTTGCTCCGGGCTCGGGTGGCACGCTCCTATGTGAGTTCTCTGAACCAACGGCTAATGCGGCCCCTTTTCTCCCCCGGGCCCGCGCTTTAGGAAGGCGCGAAACCGCCCTTGGAGGGTTTTCGGATGTCTCAGGCCTCGGCCAACTTGAATGTCATGATCAAAGCCGCGCGGCGCGCCGCACGCGGTTTGGTCCGTGATTTCGGCGAGGTGGAGAACCTGCAGGTCTCGACCAAAAGCGCCGGCGACTTCGTGAGCCGTGCCGATCTCAAAGCCGAGGAGGTGGTGCGCGACGAACTGACCGGCGCGCGTCCCAACTACGGCTGGCTCGGGGAAGAGAGCACGGAGGTCAAGGGCGCCGACCCGACCCGCCGCTGGTTGGTCGATCCGCTCGACGGGACGACCAATTTCCTCCACGGCATGCCGCACTGGGCGATCTCGATCGCGCTGGAGCACAAAAAGGATGTGGTCGCGGCCGTCGTCTACGATCCCGTAAAAGACGAGATGTTCACCGCCGAAAAGGGGGCTGGCGCCTGGCTGAACGACCGGCGCCTCCGTGTCTCGGACCGCCGCGACATGAGCGCATCGGTGTTTGCGACCGGCGTGCCCTTTGCTGCCAACCCGGCGCTGCCCCTCTTCTTGCGGCAGGCGGCGGCGATCTCGCCGGTCTCTGCAGGCCTCCGGCGCTGGGGTGCGGCGGCCCTCGACCTCGCCTATGTCGCGGCGGGGCGGTTTGACGGCTACTGGGAGATGGGCCTCAACCCCTGGGACGTGGCCGCGGGCATGCTGCTCGTCCGCGAGGCGGGCGGGCTTTGGGACAGCGTGGCGCCGGATGCCGATCCGCTCAACGGCGGTGGGATTCTCGCGGCGAACGGGCATTTGTTCGATCGGTTTCGCGACACAATCCGTGCGGCTTAGATCCGGCGGAGCGTCGCCTCGCCCGCCTGCATCTCTCCGCCCGCCCGGTCGAAGCGAAGGTGCGCGAGCCCGACACCCTCGGCGACCGTGAACAGAGTTCCTGCGGGCTTGCCGTCGGCCCGGATCTCCGTGCCCGGCGGCGGCGGCGGGCCCTCGACGGACACGCGCGCGAGACCCTTGCGGAGTTCGGTCTTGTGCTTCATCCGTGCCACGATCTCCTGCCCGACATAGCAGCCCTTTCGAAAATCGACCCCGTTCAGCCGCTCGAACTCCGCTTCGAGAATGAACGTCTCGTCAGGGCGAAGCTCAATCCCGCTTTCCGGAATTCCGTGCGCAACGCGGAGGGCGTCACGCAGGGCCTCGGACGCTTCCGTCGGTGGGCCGAAGCGGGCCGGCGGGTCGGGGTCGTAGACACGCCAACCGAGGGCAGGGGCGCGGGGATCGGCAAACACGCCCTCGCCTTCGGGCGCCGCGCCGCCCCAGACTTCGGCGACGGCCAGGGGCGTGATCTCAATCGTCACTTGGGCCCGCAAGCGGTAGAGGCCGAGGCGGCGGGTGAGGGCGTCCGCCCGGTCTGCCGCGACATCGACGTGGAGGTCGCCGCCCAACTCCAGCACAAAGAAATCAAAAAGGTACTTCCCCTGCGGCGTGAGGAGCGCGGAGTAGACCGCGCCGTCGGTCACGCCGCCCAAATCGTTTGTCACCAGATCCTGGAGGAACCGGTGCGCATCGACGCCGCTCAGTCTGACGACAGTTCGCTCTGGATAGCGGACGGAGTTGCTCATCCTGACCCCTCGTGATCAACTTCGGCGTTGCGGCCCGCTGCGATCGGCCTAGTGTTGCGGTGCCAGCAACGGAGCTTGCCCATGTCCCTCGCCTTCGGCCGTCACTTTCTCTCGATCCCCGGGCCATCGGTCGTGCCCGAACAGGTGCTTGCAGCGATGCACCGGGGCGCCCCCAATATTTACGAGGGCGACCTGATCGAAACAACCTATTCGGTGCTCGACCGTTTGAAGAAGGTGGCGCGCACCGAGCACAAGGTGGCGATGTACATCGCCAATGGCCACGGTGCGTGGGAGGCGGCGGTCGTGAACACGATCGCGCCCGGCGACAAAGTGCTCGTCCTCTGCACAGGGCGGTTCGGCAAGGTCTGTGCGGAGATGGCCTCGACCCTCTGCGCGGATGTGGATCTATTGGATTTCGGCACGGCGGCGCCGGCGGATCCGGCGCGCGTCGAGGCGCGTCTGAGGGCAGATAAGACCCATGAGATCCGCGCGGTTTTGACAGTGCAGACCGACACGGCATCCTCGGTCCGGAACGACATCGCCGCCATCCGGAAAGCGATCGATGCGGCCGGGCACTCAGCGCTTTACATGGTCGATTGCATCGCGAGCCTCGGCTGCGAGCCCTACGAGATGGATGCATGGGGTGTCGATCTGACCGTGACGGGCAGCCAGAAGGGTCTGATGGTGCCGCCTGGCACATCCTTTGTCTTCTCTGGGCCGAAGGCGCTGGCCGCGCGGGCGCGGCTCGAGCGGGTGTCGCCCTA
>JBCCWM010000255.1:0-6766 GCA_039193505.1 Pseudomonadota bacterium
CCCGCCCCACAGCCCGGACGTCAGCCCCAATCGAGACGGCTTTCTCGAAGCTCGAGGCGCTCCTGCGACCGGCCGCCGAACGAAGCGTCGAGCGCCTCCGGACCGCCATCGGTCCCCTTGTCGATCTCACACCCACCGCGGAGTGCGCGACCGTCTTCAGAGCAACCGGCTCCGCACCGGAACGATCGGGATACGCTCTGTTTCTTGGCTGCGCTCAACTGCCCATCCGTGTCTATGATGACCTGCCCCGTCGATCAGACCATTCATTGGCCACCTTGCATGGCGTTGACCAGACGGTCCCTGACCGATGGGCCAGCGGGGAGGGCAGCATCCGCGATCCGGGCCGCTCTGTTGGAGAGTGCACAGAGCTGAGACAAAAAGCGCTTGAAAAAAGCGCTCGTGGCGGATCGGGTCGACCATGGACCACGGGGAGCTGGAGGGGCGGCGTTTGGACGGCGGCGAGCCGAGCGACAGGGATCTTATGGCGCGCATCGCCCGGAGCGACCGGGACGCGATGCGGCTTCTCTATGAGCGACATCTCCGTGCGCTCGACGCGTTCTTGCGCGGGCGCGGCGCGGATCCGTCGACGGCGGCGGACACGGTTCAAGACACGATGCTGGAGGTCTGGCGGCGGGCCGGGCGGTACGCGGGCGCGTCCAGTGTGAAGACCTGGATGTTCTCGATCGCGCGCAACAAGCTCGTCGATCGGCAGCGTCGCGCCGTCCGCGTGAGCCTCGTTGAGGAGGTCCCCGAGACGGCCGATCCGGACCCCGATCCCGAAGCCCTCACGATGGCGGCGCGCGACCGGGAGCGGCTCCGCGGCTGTCTTGACGGGCTGAAGCCTGCGCATCGCCTCGTCATCCGCCTCGCCTTTTACGAGGACATGTCCTATGAGGAAATCGCCGAGGTCGAATCCGTGCCGAAGGGCACCGTAAAAACCCGCGTTTTTCATGCAAAACAACTGCTTCTTCGCTGCCTCGGACAGAGATAGCCGCGCGTGCCCCACTTTGCCCGGGTGGCTGCGCCGCGCCCGTCTGTTCCCGCGTCACGAGCTCCATCGGCACCTTCCGTGCGGCGTCGGCGCAGTCGCGCGCAGCGTCATCGGCGAGGGAAGACCGGTGAAGATCAGGGGTGCAGGTTATGGTGCCGGGCGCGCCTAGTCTGGTCTTATGAGCTCCACCACCTCCGTCCGTGCGGCCTCGCCGCTGTGGGGCTCTGCGTCGTCGGCGAAAGAAATGCTGTAGAGGCCAATCGCGCCAGGGTTGGCGGTGATGGTGGCGCGCCCGATCACTTTGGTGTCACGAACTCCACCATCGCCGTCCGCGCGGCTTTGGCGCAGTCGCGCTCTGCGTCCTCGGCGAAAGAGATATGGTAGAGGCAAAGCGCGCCGGGGCAGTCGGCGAGGGTGCCGGGCGCGCCTAGTCTGGTGTCACGAGCTCCACCACCTCGGTCCGCGCGGAGAGTTCGGCCTCGGCGCTGTCGCGCGCGGCATCGTCGGCGAAGGAAATGCGGTAGAGGCCGAGCGCACCGGGTCCGTCGGTGATGGTGCCGCCGAGATCGGCGAGAAGGGCCTCGATCTCCCCTATGGCGGCCGTTGGGACGAACGCCACGCGGAGGGCAGGCCCCGCAGCGACCTCGCTCACCGTCTCATAGCCCCCCCGCTCAAACCCGATCCGGGGCGCAAGCGCCGTCTCCCAGGTGAGGAGCGCCGCTGCCACGACTGCGGCCACCTGCCAGAGCGCCAGGCGCGGCGCCCGGTTCTCATTGGCGGGTCGCCGCTTGTCCGCCTCGATTGCCATTTCGAGGCGACGCCACCCCGCCACGGCATCCGGAGCCTCTGCGCGCTCCTCAAACTCGGCGCGAACTGCGCGCATCACGTCGACTTCGGCGGCGATCGCAGGATCGGCGGCCATGTCCGCCTCGAACGCAATGCGATCGGCGGGGTCGAGGCGGTTTTGCATATAGGCAAGGAGCCGTTCGTCGCGTGTCATCGTCTGACCTCCATCCCCCCGCGCCTGTCAGGACCATGCTTAAGGGGGTGACATAGCACATGGCCGCAGTACTGGGTCGCACCATCAGGCAGGGCGGTTCAAAAAAACCTGCGGGCCTGGTCTTGCCCGCTGCAGGCGTGGCGACCAATCTCAGCGCGTGACCAAGGAACCGACCAGAATGGTGGCGCGTATGCGACGGATGCTGTGGGGCGCTCTCGCCTGTCTTTGTGTGCTGGCGAGCTGTGTGCCCGTTGAGGCGCCCGCCCCCGCGATCGGCGGCGAGGTCGTGGCCCTGGTGCCGATGGGGGGGACCGATCGCCGCCTCGCCACGGCTGCGGGTGCCGGCGGCTACGCGCTTCGCTCGTCCCGCAGCCTTCCGGGTCTCGGGCTCGACATGCTCACCTTTGCGCTGCCCGAGGGCGTGAGTGGGCCGGCTGCGATCGACGCGCTCGAAGCGGTCGAGCCCCGGGCGTCGGTCGGCCTCAATCACATCTACCGGCTGCAGCAGGCGGCCGGCGACCGGACGTTCGAGTATGCGAGTGCCCTGATGGATTGGCCGGCCGAGGGGTGTGCGGCGCTGGCGCCGGTCGGGTTGATCGACACCGGTGTCGATCCGCGGGCTGTTGCCTCCAGCTCCGCGCGTGTGATCGCGCGCCGCTTCGCGCCGGGTGCCTCTTTGGATGCGCGCCACGGGACCGAGGTCGCAACCGTCCTCGCGCATCCCGCGCGGTTGCGGGGGGCCGTCATCTACAGCGCCGATGTGGTGCGCGACACCCGCTCGGGTGGCGAGATTTCGGATGCGGAGACCCTGATCCAGGCGCTCGACTGGTTGGTGGGCGAGGGGGTGCGTGTCGTCAACCTGTCGCTTGCCGGGCCTTACAACAAGCTCTTGAACCTCGCCGTCGAGGCGGCGGCGGGGCGCGGCGTGATCCTCGTTGCCGCGGCGGGGAATGCCGGACCGCGGGCGGCGCCGCAATTCCCGGCTGGGTTCGATCCGGTGATCGCCGTCACGGCGGTCGATGCCGCGCGCGATATTTATGCGGGCGCGGTCCGGGGACCGCATATCGATGTGGCGGCGCCCGGCGTCGATGTCTTCGTCGCCCTCGGCGGGCAGGGCCGGTTCGTGACCGGAACGTCGATTGCCGCTCCCTTCGTGACCGCGCGGATTCTGGCGGATGCAGACCTGCTCGCCGCGCCCGACATCTCGGAGCTGCGCGACAGGCTCGCTGCGCGGTCGGAGGATCTGGGTCCGGTGGGGGCGGATCCGCTGTTCGGCGCAGGTCTCATCATGGCGCGGGATCTCTGTCCGGGCTGATCACCGCTGGCAGACCGGGCAATAGAACGTCGAACGGGCGGACTGCACCCGGCGCCGGACCCTGCCGCCGCATGTTGGGCGTCGGCAGGGGCGCCCCTCACGATCGTAGACGGCGAAACTGTGCTGAAAGTACCCGAGCTCCCCATCCGCCTGCCGGTAGTCGCGGAGCGAGGAGCCTCCAGCGGCAATCGCGTCCGTGAGCGTCTCGCGGATGGCAGAGACCAACGCCTCGATCCGCGGGCGCGAGATCCGGCCAGCCGCGCGAAAGGGCGAGATCCCGGCGCGCCAGAGCGCTTCGCACACATAAATGTTGCCGAGCCCCGCGACGATCCGCTGATCGAGGAGCGCCGCCTTGATGCGCGTCCGGCGATCCTTGAGCCGGGTCGCGAGATAGGCCGTCGTGAACGCGGGCTCAAACGGCTCCGGCCCGAGCGTTCGGAGGAGCCAGTGCTCGTCCAGAGCGGCACTGGGGCAGAGATCCATGGCCCCGAATCGCCTTGGATCGTTGAAGGTGATGCGCGCGCCCGTCTCGAGATGAAAGACCACGTGGTCATGCGGTGAGGGGGCGCCGGTGTCGTGGTGAAACGCGCCTTGCGGCGTGCCGTCGATCAGAATGCGCCCCGACATGCCGAGATGGATCACCAACGTCTCGTCGGTGTCGAGCGGGGCAAGGATGTACTTTGAGCGACGTCCGAGCGGGCCGACGCGCGCACCCGACAGCCGCTCCGCCATTCGATCGGGCAGCGGCCACCGCAGATCGGGGCGCCGCACCTCAACCTCGGTCAGCCGGCGGCCCCCCATCACCGGGTCGAGCCCGCGCCTGACGGTCTCGACCTCCGGCAGCTCGGGCAAAGGCTACTTCGTCAGACTGTCCTTCATCTTCCGCTCGACGCCATCGAGAACCATCATGCTGACCACGACATAGCCGACCACGATCGCGCCGGTGGCCGCGAGCAAAGAAATCCCGAGTACGAGGTTCATGGGTCCGATCCTTCCCTTCCGTCAGATAGTCCGTATTGGTTGACACCTGTGGCTATCTCCTAAACTTTACGCAGCGGAGGCGAAAGGCAAGGGAAACCTCGCGCTGACCGCGACATCGCGGGCGAATTGAGCTTCGCTCTGACCGCGCGCTAGGGTGTGGCACCTGCCGGAGGAGCCCGATGACAGACGATCCCACCACGCATTTCGGCTTTGAGGACATCCCCGAGGCCGACAAATCCGGCCGGGTGCACGGCGTCTTCTCGAGCGTCGCCAGCCGCTACGATGTGATGAACGATGTGATGAGCCTCGGGGTCCACCGCCTCTGGAAGGCCGCGATGCTCGATTGGCTGGCGCCGCGGCCGGGGGTTCGGATGCTCGACGTGGCCGGCGGGACCGGGGACATCGCGTTTCGCTATCTCGACCGTGTCGATGGCGCGGCCGAGATCACGGTGCTCGATCTGACCGAGGGTATGCTCGAAGAAGGGCGCCGTCGGGCCGGGCGCCACCGCCACGGCCTCAAATGCGAGTTCGTTGCGGGCGATGCCATGGCGCTGCCCTTCGAAGACGGGAGCTTCGACGTCTACACAGTCTCGTTCGGCATCCGGAATGTGACGAAGCCCGAGGTCGCGCTCGCCGAGGCGTTCCGTGTCCTCCGCCCCGGCGGCCGGCTGATGGTGCTGGAGTTTGCGCGGGTCTCCCCCGAGGGGCTCGCCTGGCTCTACGACCGCTACTCGTTCAACGTCATTCCGCTCCTGGGTCAGGTGGTGGCCGGCGACCGCGCGTCCTATCAGTACCTCGTCGAATCGATCCGGCGCTTTCCCGATCAGGACGCCTTTGCCGCCCTTGTCCGCAGCGCGGGGTTCGAGCGCGTCGCGGTCCGCGATCTCTCGCTCGGGATTGCCGCGTTGACGTCGGGCTGGAAAATATGACCACGGCGCAGGAGGCGGCTGGCGCCGGCCATCGCCGCCCGCGTGGTGGGCGTAGTCTGCATGCCTGCGCTGATCCGGGCCGCGGCGGATGCAAAATCCCCGCAAGGGACCGAGGTACCTTGTGGTGCCACGGGCCCGCGCCGCGCATCACAGGGGACCGAGGACGCGACCGCCGCGCGCGCCCGGGGCTGACGCGCCGCTGAGATGCGCGGGCCGCACAACCTCTGGCGTCTGATCCGCACAGGCGCGACGTTCGAGCGTTCGGGCGCCATGCGCCTCGCGCTCGAGGCGATGGCCGCGCCGCCTGCGCTGCGGCTGACGGCGCGGATCCTGGCGCGCCCGTTTCGCTGGCTTGGCTATGAGGGGGATCCTTCATTGCCACCGGTCACGCGGGCTCTGACGGCCCTTGGGCCAGCGTACATCAAGTTCGGGCAAATCATGTCGACCCGCCCGGATGTTGTCGGCGTCGAGCTTGCCGATGAGCTGAAGCGGCTGCAGGACGACCTTCCGCCCTTCGATGTTGAGACTGCGCGCGAGACGATCGAGCGCGAGCTCGGCAAACCCGTCGACGCGCTCTTCGAGCGGCTGGATCCACCGCTCGCCGCTGCCTCGCTCGCGCAGGTGCATCAGGCGGTGGAGCGGGGGACGGGGCGCGTTGTCGCGATCAAAGTCCTCCGCCCGGGGATCGAGCGGGCGTTTTTCCGCGACGTCGACGCCTTCTACTTCGCGGCCCGGATGATCGAGCTGATTGCGCCCTCCTCGCGCCGGCTCCGCCCAACCGACGTGATCGAGCATTTCGAAAGCGTCGTGATCGGCGAACTCGATCTACGGATGGAGGCCGCTGCGGCCAGCGAGTTTCGCGCCAACACTCTCAAGGACGACGCATTCCGGGTCCCAGCGGTGGTCTGGCACCTCTCGGCCCGCCGGGTCCTGACGCTCGAATGGGCGCAAGGCGTGAAGTTCTCGGACACGGACGCGATGCTGGCGCAGGGGGCGGATCTGAACGACCTTTCCCGCCGGGTGCTGCAGATTTTTCTGAAGGTCGCGCTCCGGGATGGCTTCTTTCACGGCGACATGCACCAGGGGAACCTGAAGCTCTCGCCCGAGGGGGACATCGTCGCGCTCGACTTCGGGATCATGGGTCGGATCGATGCCTACACCCGCCGGGTCTATGCCGAGGTTCTGATCGGGTTTCTCCGGCAAGACTATCGCCGCGTGGCGGAGTGTCATTTTGAGGCCGGGTACGTGCCGGCCGACCGGGACATCGACGCGTTTGCCCAGGCGCTCCGCGCCGTCGGTGAGCCGATATTCGGCCAGGATGCGCGCCGGATCTCGATGGCGCGCCTTCTCGCCCATCTCTTCGATGTGACAGAGCGGTTCGGGATGGAGACCCGGACCGAGCTGATCCTCCTCCAACGGACCATGGTGGTGGTCGAGGGCGTCTCCCGCTCCCTCGACCCAGAACTCAACATTTGGGAGACCTCGAAGCCGGTGGTGGAGGCCTATATCCGCGACAACCTCGGCCCGACGGCGGTCGTTCGCGACCTCCG
>JBCCWM010000256.1:0-6756 GCA_039193505.1 Pseudomonadota bacterium
CGTGCTCGATCGCGTCCGCAAGGGGCGCGCCGCCGTCCGCGCCTCTGCGCTCCGGCCATCGGGCGCGCCCGCCTTCATCCGGCGAACGCGACCCCGCACCGCGCCCACGCTCCCCCCGAGCAGCCGGGCGATCTCCCCACCAGTCGCTCCGCGGCCTTCCAGACCCTCGCTCGTCACACGAGCCTCTTCGCCGAGCCGGCCCATTCCCCACCCCCGAGGTCTTCCGCTCAGGACCGTCTCGGCCGAAAGCGGCAGCCCGCAAACCTGGGTGCCGCCTCAGCTCCTCGCTTGCATGTCGGCTTACAGTCGATTGGGCGGAGTGCACCGGGCTGTCGCCCGGATTGCGTCCGAGCGGGAGATCACTTCGACGGTGTCTGTCCCTGCTTCCTTAGATGGCGAGGTATTCGGCGCGCAGCTGCTCGTTTTGCAGAACCTCATCGGCGGTGCCGTCGAAAACGATCCGACCGGTGTCGAGGATGATCGCGCGGTCGGCGAGCTCGAGCGCGGCAACGGCGTTTTGTTCGACCAAAACGCAGGTTATGCCTTGAGTCTTGATGTGACGGAGCGTGCTCTCGATTTCCTGTACGATCACAGGGGCGAGGCCCTCGTAGGGCTCGTCGAGGAGCAGGACCTTGATGTCGCGGGCCAGAGCGCGCGCGATAGCAAGCATTTGTTGCTCACCGCCAGAGAGCGTGGTGCCCTCCTGCTTCTGTCGCTCGCCGAGGCGGGGGAAGAGGTCGTAGATCCGGTCGATCGACCACCCGACGGGCGGCATGATCTGGGCGAGCTTGATGTTCTCTTCGACCGTCAGCCCCGGGATGATCCGTCGATCCTCCGGCACAAGAACGAGGCCGGCACGCGACGCCTCGTGGGCCGACATCGAGTGGAGCGGCTGGTGGTCGAGCCAGATCTCGCCATGCGTGACGAGCGGTGAGCCGACACGGGAGAGCGCGCGGAGCGTCGAAGTCTTGCCCGCACCGTTTCGACCGAGCAGCGCAAGGATCTCGCCCTCGTGCACGTTGAAGGACACACCTTGGACGATGTAGCTCTCGCCGTAATAAGCGTGAATGTCATAGGCGGAGAAGTAGGCCGGCGCGGAAGCCGAGGGCGATCTCGCCGCGTGTTTCGACGTCGGTGGCCGCTCGGTCATCAGATCCTCCATCAGTGCGCCTGTCCGAGATAGGCTTCGCGAACCTTCGGGTGGCCCTTGATGTTCTCAGGCACATCCTCCACGAGCGGGGTGCCTTGAGCCAGGACTGTGATCCGGTCGGCCAGGCTGAAGACCACGTGCATATCGTGTTCGATGATCGCCATGGTGATGTCGCGATCCGCTTTGATCTCCTTCAGAAGATCGATCGTGTTGTTGGTGTCGGCGCGGGACATCCCAGCGGTGGGCTCATCGAGGAGGAGGAGCTTCGGTTGCTGCACGAGGCACATTGCCATCTCGAGACGACGTTTGTCGCCGCGGGAGAGAGACGAGGCGTGCTCCTCCCGTTTGTCGATCATGCGGAGGTCGACTAGGATCTGCTCGGCCAACTGGACGAGATCTGCCTCGCTTTCCATCGATTCGATCGCGTGCATGCGAAAGGCGCCGTCGCGCCGGGCGAAGCAGGGGATCATCACATTCTCGAAGACCGTCAGATCGCCGAAGATCTCGGGCGTTTGAAACACCCGGCTGATCCCCATCTGATTGATCTCATGCGGTTTCCGGCCGAGAACGGAGTGGCCGTCGAACATCGCCGTGCCCTCGTCGGGGATCAGCTTGCCAACGAGGCAATTCAAAAGTGTCGATTTGCCCGCCCCGTTTGGTCCAATGATCGCGTGGACCGAGTTGGTCTTGATGTCGAGGTTGACATCGCTCAGCGCCTGCAGCCCGCCAAAGCGTTTGCCGACCCCACTGACCTCGAGAATACCCATGGCGTGCCCCTCTCAGGCGACGTGCTGCGTCGGTTTCGGGTGATGCTCGGGATCGACCGCCGCCTGCTGGCGCCGGCGGAAGAGCCGGGCGATCCGCTGGCCACCTTCAACGAGGCCCCCCGGCAGGAAGATCACCACCAGCATGAAGACGATCCCGAGTGTCAGGTGCCACCCCTTGCCGATGAAGGGGTAGATCAGGAAAACCATCGCGTCCTCGAGACCATCCGGCATGAAGGCAAACCACTGGTGCAGGATGTTCTCGTTGATCTTCGAGAAGATGTTCTCGAAATACTTGATCAGGCCCGCGCCGAGCACCGGTCCGATCAGGGTTCCAGCGCCGCCGAGAATGGTCATAAGAACGACCTCGCCAGATGCGGTCCACTGCATCCGCTCCGCCCCGGCGAGCGGGTCCATGGAGGCCATCAGCCCCCCCGCAAGCCCCGCATACATGCCCGAGATCACGAACGCTGCGAGTGTGTAGGGCTTCGGGTTCAACCCGGTGTAGTTCATCCGCATTTGGTTCGATTTGACCGCCCGCAGCATGACGCCAAAGGGTGAGCGGAAGATCCGGATCGCCAGGTAAAACGCCACCAGCATCAACACCACGCAGACGTAGTAGCCGGCGTTGAAGGTAAAGAGCCAGGCGCCCACGGGCACCTCGAAGCTGTCTCGCATTTCAAGCCCGAAGAGCTGCGGCACGGGGATGTTGCCCTCCGCCGTTTGGCTTTGGCCGAGGACCCTCGGATCATCGAGGGCGAGTTGGAGGCCGGTCTCTCCGCCCGTGATAGGTGTCAGAACGGAGTATGCCAGTGCGAACGACATCTGCGCGAAGGCGAGTGTCAGGATCGAGAAATAGATGCCCGAGCGGCGGAGCGAGATGTAGCCGATGATCAACGAAAAGAGGCCCGCGACGATCACCGACAGGATGATCGCCGGAATGATGTTCATGCTGAGAAGCTTGAACATCCAGACCGCCGCATATGACCCCACACCGAGAAAGGCTGCATGGCCAAAGGACAGGTACCCGGTCAGCCCGAAGAGGATGTTGAAGCCGATGGCGAAGATCCCAAAGATCACAAAGCGCTGCATCAGATCCGGGTAGCCCGCGTTGAACTGCGCGAGTTGTGAGCCCTCCGGGAACGGGTTCAGGAGGAAGGGTGCAAAGACGGTCAGGCCCGCCACCACCAGAAGAAGCGTCGTGTCTCGTGTGTTCAAACCAAGCATGGGCTCACTCCTCCATAACGCCTCTGCGCCCCATCAGCCCTCGTGGACGGGTGAGCAGGATGACGATGGCGACGAGATAGATGATAATCTGATTGATGCCCGGAAGGATGTCGATCACTTCGCTCATGGACGCAAAGCTCTCGAGCACGCCGAGCAAGAACCCAGCGGCGACGGCACCCGGCAGGGATCCCATGCCGCCGACCACGACAACCACGAAGGACAACACCAGAAAGTCCATGCCCATGTGATAGTTGGGAGAGTTGATCGGTGTGTACATCACACCCGCAAGGCCAGCCACAGCGGCCGCGATCCCAAACATGATCGTAAAGCGCCGATCGATGTTGATGCCGAGAAGCTCCACCGTTTCCCGGTCCGCCATGCCCGCGCGCACGACCATGCCGAAGGTCGTGAACTGGAGGAACGCAAACACGGCGCCGATGATGATCGCTGCGAACAGGAAGTAGACCAGGCGCCAGTAGGGGTAGATGATCGCACTCTCCGGCATGCCGATCAAAGCACCGAAGTTGAACGAACCCACAAACGCATCGGGGGCCGGCGTGGGGATAGGGTTGGCTCCGAAGAAGTACTTGATGATTTCCTGGAGGACGATGGCGAGGCCGAACGTCACGAGGATCTGGTCAGCGTGCGGCCGCTTGTAGAAGTATTTGATCAGCCCCCGCTCCATCACAACGCCGATCAGGACCATGATCGGGATCGCGAACAGAATTGCCAATGGAACGGACCAGTCGATGATGGATCCGCCGATCTCGGGTCCGAAAATGTCATGGACATAAGGGACGTCGACTTTCAGCGGGTTTCCGAGAAAGTCTGTCCGGGTTTCGTCCACGACTTCGTGGCTGAGCGAAAGGAGCCGGCTGAGCGTCACGGCACAAAACGCCCCCATCATAAAGAGGGCGCCATGCGCGAAGTTGACGACACCGAGCGTGCCGAAAATGAGCGTCAGGCCGAGGGCGATCAGGGCGTAAGCGCTGCCCTTGTCGAGCCCGTTCAGGATTTGAAGGATGATTGCGTCCATCGGGCCCTCGCGTCACGGCGGTGCTGGGGGACCCGGCCGCGGATCACGCGGCCGGGCGGTCGGTCCAATTAAGCGCCTGGGTTGCAGGAGCCGAGAGCGCCGCCCGCGAATTGCGGGTGGTCGGGCGCGTAGGTGACCTGCTCGACCGGGGTGATCTCGACGATTTCGAGAAGGTCGAATTCAGAGGTCGGGTTCTCCTTGCCCTTCACGACCAGCACGTCTTTGAAGCACTGGTGGTCCTCGGCGCGGTAGAGCGTCGGGCCGTTGCCGAGCCCGTCGAACTCGAACCCTTCGAGCGCTTCGACAACTGCGCAGGGGTTGAAGGAGCCCGCACGGTTGACCGCGTCCGCGTAGAGGAGCGTCTGGACATAGCAGGTGTGGGCCGCCTGGCTCGGCGGGAAGCCGTACTTGGTGCCGAAGGAGCGGGTGAAGGTCTGGCTGCCCTCATCCTGGAGAGACCAGTGCCAATTGGTGGAGCCGAAGATCCCCTTCACGTTTGCACCGGCGCCGCGAGCCATCAGGCGGGAGTAGAGCGGCACAACGATCTCGAAGTTCTTGCCGTTGGCAACCCGGTCACGCAGTCCGAACTGGACCGCATTGGTGAGCGAGTTCACCATGTTGCCGCCGTAGTGGTTCAGGACCAGAATGTCGGCATCGGACTGCAGCACAGGCGCGATGTAGGAGGAGAAATCGGTCTGCGTGAGCGGCGTCAGAACTGTGTTCTCGGTCTGCCAGCCGATCGCCTCGGTCGATTCCTTGACGGCCTGCTCGGTCGTGTAGCCCCAGTTGTAGTCGGCGGTCAGGTGGTAGGCGACCCGATCCGTGCCATAGGCGTTCGCGAGAACCGGCGCCAGCGCCGCGCCTGACATATAGGAGTTGAAGAAGTGGCGGAAGCCGTTGGCCCGCTTGTCCTTGCCTGTGGTGTCGTTCGAGTGGGTCAGGCCCGCCATGAAGATGACGCCAGCTTCCTGGCAGAGACTTTGAACCGCGACAGCGACGCCCGAGGACGAGCCGCCGGTGATCATGATTGCGCCGTCCTTCTCGATCATCGAGCGGGCGGAGGCGCGTGCGGCGTCCGACTTGGTCTGCGTGTCGCCGGTGACGTATTCGACTTGCTTGCCGAGAATGCCCGTGCCGTCGAGCGACTTCGACGAGAACGTGCTCAGCATCCCGCCATCGCCGCCGCCGTTCAGATGTTCGACCGCAAGTTCGTAAGCCCGAAGCTCGTCAGCGCCCTCATCGGCATAGGGACCGGTCTGCGGCACGTTGAAGCCGAGCGTCACGGTGGCGCCCGTCGGCTCATTGGTGAAGCCCCAGGCCGACCCGGTGAAGATCGTGGGCATTGCAAGGCCTGCGCCAGCCACTGTCGCAGACTTCACCAACCCACGCCGGGTCAATCTCGAGTGAGACATTCGTTTTCCTCCTATGGACCTGCTTATGTCCGGTTGTCAAAACGGCAGGCATTTCTTCTCTGATAAGACGTGAGTGTACCCACTCAGTCCTCAATTTTCCAACGGTTTGACCGTGCCATGGGGGACATGCGTAAAACAGCCACCAAATGCCGGACAGTTTTGTAAATTTCTTTACAAGCCCGCCTTTGCCGCTCCCAGTGTGGTGCTCATCCGATCACTCTGGAGAACAAAGGGAGTCTCCGCGATGATCCGCTTGCCGTTGCCAAGGCGGTAGACCAAGCGATAGCGGCCCGGCGCCTCCGGCAACTCGATCGAAGACGGATTGCCCCAGGCTGTGGCCGCGTACTCGACGCGCCGGTCGGAGCCCTCGGGAATGATTTCGATCGTATCTCCACCATTGCCGGGCCCAGTCCAGGCGATCTCGATGCGGGCGCCGGGCGTCAGCTGTGTTGGGACCGGAAGAGACGCGCTTGGCTCTGTGAGGGTCACCGGCTCTCGGGCGATCACGCGGCGATCCTGGCTCAGCATGTAGACGATCTCGTACTCACCGGCCTCCGGTGGCAGGGAGAGTTTGGACGGGTTGCCCCATCCCGTGACGGCATAGCCGAGAACCTTGTCCTCGCCGGGACGCCGCACCTGGATCTGATCGCCACCATTGTCGGGGCCGGTCCATGCGATCAGCGGATCTCCCCCCGCCTCGAGCGTTGCCGGCACCTCAAGAATGGCGACAGCCTCGACAACGGTGAGGCTCGCACGCGCGATCACGCGTTGGTCCTGGTTGAGCACGTAGACGACATCATAGGTGCCGGGCTCTGAGGGGATTGCGAGTTCCGCGGGGTTCCCCCACCCGGTGACGACATAGGTCACTTTGTCGGAGGAGCCGGGACGGCGGACCTGGATTTGATCGCCGCCATTGTCAGGCCCGGTCCAGGGCACGATGAGATCCATGCCGGCCTCGGCGGTTGCGGGAAGGTCCAGCCGCGCGGCCGGCTCGCTGAGCGTTGCACTCACACGGGTCAGGACCTGCCGGCCCTCGGCCCAAACATAGACCACGTCGTAAGTGCCGGCCTCTGCCGGCAGGGCGAGATCGACGGGGTTGCCCCAGGCGGTCGCCGCGTATGTCAGCATCTCGTCGCTGTTTGGCGCGCGCACTTCGATGCGGTCGCC
>JBCCWM010000257.1:0-6713 GCA_039193505.1 Pseudomonadota bacterium
CCCGATGGCACGCACGGAGTTCGGCCCCGAGGCCGACGCCATCGAGCTCTGGCGCCACGTCTACACACCGCCCGCGGAGGAGCAGAACGAGGATCTCGCGAACTTTCCGTATCTCAACCAGGACTTCTCGTTTCGCTGCCGCGCGGGGCGGAACGCGCCTTGGCTCGAGCGCGTTTACTGCTTCAACTACGGTGCGACCGCCAGTCTTGGCAAAGTGTCGGGTGACATTCCCGGGATCAATGTCGGCGCTGAGATCCTGACCCGCGCCATTGCCTCCAAGCTCTACGGCGAGGACATTGAGCGGCACTGGCAGGACCTGCTGGACTACGAGAAGCCAGAGCTGAAGGGCCACGAGTGGCGGGTCGATCCCTGGCCCGGAGAAGAGCCTGTGCGGGCGGCCGGCGAGTGAGCGCGGAGGGTCTCTTGGCGCTCGCGGGTGTCGCGGGCGGACCTACCGCAGCGGCGGTGAGGGAGCGTGCCGACATCGCGGAGATGATTGCCGTGGCGGAGCGTGCGGCGCTGCGCCCCGACGATCCAGGCGGACTGTCGCACACGCTCCGGGCGGAGATTGCGGCCTCCATCGCCAAGGCGGAGGGCTGCACAGCCCTGGCGGAGCGCTGGGGCCACGGATCCGGCGAAGGCGCGCCCGCGCTGCGCGCCTTCGCCGACAAAGTTGCGATGGGCCCGCGTGACATTGTGAGCGGCGACATCGACGCGCTCCGCGCCGCGGGGGTGGCAGAGCCTGACATCGTGCGGCTCTGCGAGCTGGTGGCATTCACCGCGTTCTACATCCGCGTTGTGAAAGGGCTGGCTGCAATCGGACGCGAGGCATGACCCCACTCACCAAATTCACCAAGGCAGAGCCCAAATGGGTGCCGCGCGTGACTCCGGTCAAGCTCGACGAGGCGACGGAGGCCCAGCGCGACGCGCTCTCGGTCACGCCCTCGGGGCGCAAGATCTCGGACTACGTCCTGGTGCTCGCCCATGATGTCGAGACGTTGAAGATCCGCTCACCGCTCTTCAATGAGATCATGTATCACGAGGGCGGGCTCGGGCGCGCGGATCGCGAGCTCGGAGCGACGGCCGCCTCCGTGGTCAACCGGTGCATCTACTGCGCAGCGGTCCACGCGCATCGACAGATCCAGAACTCGGGCGACGCGAGCGTCATCGATGCAATCTTCAAGGACGGTCCAAACGCAGAGCTGCCCCCCCGGGAGGCCGCAGTCTTCTCCGCCGCCACCACCCTCTCCGAGGCACCCTCCGAGTTCGGGGCGGCGGAGGTGGCCTCCCTCGCCGAGGCCGGCCTCGACGCAGGCGAGCAGTTCGATCTGGTGCTGTCCACCGCTCTCTTCGGATGGGCCAACCGGCTGATGCATGTCCTCGGCGATCCGGTGAAGAAAGAATGAAAGTTGGGATCGCCGGTGCGGGCTCGGTTGCCTTCGGCACGGCTGCGCTCCTCGAGGAGCGCGGGCACAGAACGTGCCTCTGGTCGCCCTCCGGCCGCTCCACCGAGGGGCTTGGAACAATCACGGCCAAGGGCGCGGTCGAGGGACGCTTTGCGCCCGAGATCGCACGGGATGCGGCGGCGCTCTGCCAGGCCGATGCGCTGCTGCTCGCGCTGCCGAATTACGGGCACAAGGCCGTCATCGATGCGCTCGCGCCCCATCTTCGGCCGGAACACCCGGTAATGATCTCCTCGCACGGGGCGTTCGGCGCGCTCTATCTCGCGGCCCGCCTGGCCGATCGCGGAATGCGAGGGCGCATCGTCGCGATGGGCACGACCGTCGTGACGGGCCGGCGCTCCGGAGAGGGCGTGCAGGTCAACACGGTCCGCAACCGCGTCGACATGTGTACCCTCCCGGCTGAGGACGCGGCGGCGGGCCTCGACCTCTGTACCGAGCTTTTCGGAGAGCGGTTTGTTCTCCGCGATGGGCTCGTGGCGATCACCCTCTCCAACTTGAACCCGCAGAACCATATGGGGATTGCGCTGGCCAATATGAGCCGGATGGAGCGGAGCGAAAGCTGGTCGCAGGGCCAGAACGTGACGCCGAATGTCGGTCGGCTCCTCGAAGCGCTCGACGCCGAACGGCTCGCCTTATGCGCGCGCGTGGGGGCGGACACGCGCACAATCTTCGAGCACTTCCACCTCTCCTTCCATGTGCCGATCGGACCGATCTCGGAGATGAACCAGGAGATGTTTCGCAAGGGCACCGGCGGCACCGGCCCGGCAACCGCCGACAGCCGCTATGTGACTGAAGACGTGCCGTTTGGCCTTGTCACCACGGCGCGACTTGCGCGGCTGGCCGGGACCGAGGCGCCGCTCCATGAGGCGGGGATCCGGATCTTTTCTGCGATGTATGGGCGCGATTTCGCCGCCGAGAACGACTTGCTCGATGCGCTCGAGCTTGAAACGATGGATCTTGCGACGCTCCGCGAGGTCTGTCGCACCGGACCGCCGGCAGGGTTTCTGGCCCGGAACCGGCGGCCAGCACTGGGAACAACAACGGGGACGTGAAGATGACCAAACTGATCCAGAACCGCCGTGGCTTCCTGCGAACAGCCGCGGCCACGAGCGGCCTCCTGGCCGCACCCGCCTATCTCCGCGCGCAGGGCGCGGGGGAAGTCAATGTCTGGGCTTATGACGGGTTTGTGCCGGACGACTTCAAGGCGGCGTTCGAGGATGACACAGGCATCAAAGTGAACATCCGCCTCGTCGACGACCAGGGGAAGCAGTTCAACTTGCTCGCGGCCGAGCGCTCGTCGCCAACCGCAGATGTGGTCACCGTGGCCGGCCACAGGTTCCTTCAGTTTATCGACAGCGATCTGATCGCCCCCCTCGATGTCGGCCGGCTGTCCAACTGGGGCGGGATCCGGCCGGTCTTCTCCGAAAGCGACTGGGCGACCGTTCGCGGCGAGAAGTGGGGCGCGCCGATCCTGTCGGGCTGCCAGTGCCTCTCTTACAACACAGAGTTCGTGACGCCGGAGGAGCCGATCTCCTGGGATCTCCTGTTCTCGGAAGCGGCAAGCGGGACATCCGCCTATATCGTGCAGGACATGATGTCGATTGCGATGCTCTACCTCGGCTACGACGGCAACATGGTCGAATACTTGGGCAACGAGGCGGAGGCCGCGCGGATCGTGAACGAGGCGCGCGATTTCCTGATCAGCCACAAGGACAAGGTGCGCAAGTACTACGACAGCGGCGCCGAGATTCAGCAGATGTACATCAACCAGGATGTGACCATCGCCCACAACTGGAACGGCCCGATTGCGAAACTGATCGCCGACGGCTTCCCGGTGACGTTCCGGATCCCGAGGGAGGGCTCCTACGCCTTCGTCTACACCTTCAACGTCGCCCAGGGCGGGCCGAACCCGGACAACGCCTACACGTTCCTCAACGCGCTTCTCGCCAGTGCCGAGAACGGCGCCTCAATGAGCCGCGCGTCGGGCTTTATCACCACCTTCGAGGGCGCGGCGGAGTTCCTGACCGAGGCCGAGCAGGCCTCGACCTCGCTGCCACCCGAGGAGCTCGACCGGCTCCAGTTCTTCCGCGCCGAGGCCAACGAGATGAAGTACAATCTCGTCGACCGCGCCGTCGAAGAGATCCGTGCAGCCTAAACCCTATGGGGTCCGGCCGGTCCGGACCCCACTTTCATGACCGATCAGAGCCTTCCCCCGTCCAGGCCGACCTTCTGGGGCCGCGTCATCGGCGCGCCGGCCTATCAGCGGATGGCGGACTGGCTTCTTGTGTCGCCCCGGCGGCAGTTCTGGACACTGGCCGCGTTCCCGATCCTCTGGGTCCTCTTCACGCATCTCGGGCCGCTGATCCAAATGGTGCGGGTGAGCCTTCTCGAGGCCTACCCGCCGACCCTCGGCGAGCCCGCGCGCCTGTCCTTCGAGCATTACCGCGTGTTTTGGGAGGATCGGCTCTTTTTTGCGCCGTTCCTCAGAACCTTGGTGATGTCGACGACACTCACCTTCATCACGCTCGTGGTCGTCTATCCCGTGGCCTACTTCCTCGCCCGACATGTCAGACGCGACCACCAGCTTCTGTTCCTGCTGCTGCTCTTGGTGCCGTTCTGGGCGGGAGAGATCATCCGCTCCTTTGCGATGATGATCATGCTCGGCAACAACGGGGCGATCAATCTGGCGCTTCGCGCCCTCGGCCTGATTGAGCGGCCCATTCCCTTCATGTACACGAATTTCGCGGTTGGGACGGCGATCCTCTACCTGACGTCGCTTTACATGCTCTTGCCGCTCTACTCTGCGCTCGAGAAGATCCCGCGGTCGATGTCTGAGGCGGCAGCCGATCTCGGCGCAGGGCCTTGGCGGCGGTTCTGGCGGATCACCCTGCCCCTCTCTCTCGACGGTGTCGCCTCGGGTTGCACGCTGGTCTTCCTGATCTCAACTGGCATCTACGCCGTGCCAGTCCTCTTCGGCGGACCATCGACCACCCTCTTTGCAGAGACCATCGCGGGTTTTTTCAGCGTCGCAGGCGACCGCTGGCCGACGGGCGCCGCGTTCTCGGTCATCATGCTGATCACGGCCCTGACAATCATGGGCGCCTTCAACGCCCTCCTCCGCACCCTCCAACGCGAGAAACATCGATGACGGCGCAGACCCGCGCCCTCATGATCGCGCTCTACTGGGCGTTCGTGATCTATCTCTTTCTGCCGATCCTCATGATGGCGGTGATGAGCTTCAAGGACTCGAACTTCATAGGCTTTCCGATCCGCGCCTGGACACCCGACTGGTACGGCGAGGCCCTCCAAGATGGGGAGTTCATTGCCGCCGGTCTCTACTCTCTCGGCATTGCCCTGACAGCGACGGCGATTTCGCTTGTCATGGGCACCTGGCTCGCCGTCGTGCTGACCCACAAGTTCTGGGGCCGAACGCTCCTCTTCGGGCTGACGATGCTGCCGGCGGTTGTGCCGGGCATCATCTCGGCGATCTCCTTTCGGATCTATATCCGCCTCATAGACCTGGAGCCTGGAACGACTGCGATCATTTTCGGGCATGCCGTCCACAACGTACCGTTCGTTGCGCTCGTCGTCTCCGCCCGCCTCGCCACCATGCCAAAAAGCCAGATCGAGGCCGCGCGCGATCTCGGCGCCGACCCGATCGTGGCCTTTGCGCGCATCACCCTGCCCTATCTCCGCCCGGCCCTGATCGGCGGCGGGGTCTTTGCCATGCTGATCAGCTTCGACGACTTTCTGCGCTCCTTCTTTCTCGGAAGCTACGAACCGACACTGCCGGTCCTGATCTTCTCAAAACTCCGCTCTGGCATGTCGCCCGAGATCAACGCGATCGCGACAATGGTGCTGATCGCAACCGCGGCCCTCGGGCTCTGGGCTGAGCGCTCGATGCGGGCCAGATCATGAGCGACACTGTTGTGCACCTCGACGGGATCTCAAAGCGCTTTGGCCGGGCCGTGGCCCTGCATCCCCTAGACATCCGGATCGAGCGGGGGGAGTTTGTGACCTTTCTCGGCCCTTCGGGTTGTGGCAAGTCCACGACCCTGCGCATCCTCGGCGGGTTTGAGCGACCTGACACCGGCCGCGTCATCCTCGGCGGTGCGGATGTCACGGGGCTGCCGCCCAATCGGCGCAACGTCAACATGGTCTTCCAGGACTACGCGCTCTTTCCGCATATGACTGTCGCGGAGAACGTCGCCTTCGGACTGGAGCTCAAACGCCGCTCGCGGACCGAGATCGGCGTCCGAGTGGCTGAGGTTCTGGCGTTGTTGGAGCTTGAGGCGTTGACAGACCGCTTCCCCGATCAAATCTCGGGCGGCCAGCGCCAGCGCGCCGCCCTCGCGCGCGCCCTCGCCCCAGATCCGGACCTTCTTCTCCTCGATGAACCGCTCGGAGCCCTTGACGCACAGCTCCGCGCGCAGGTCCAGGTTGAGTTGAAGGAGATCCAGCGCCGAACCGGAAAGACCTTCTTCTTCGTGACCCACGACCAAGACGAAGCGCTGACCATGTCTGACAGGATCGTGGTCATGAATGCCGGTCGGATCGAGCAAGATGGCAGTCCGGAGGATCTCTATCTCCGACCCGAAAGCCGGTTCGTCGCGACGTTCGTCGGCGAAGCGAACCTCCTCGAGGCCTACGTTCTGCGCACGGACGGCAGCGAGGTGGTCGTCGACTGGCAGGGCCTGACGCTGTACGGCCGGATGGTGGGCCGGCCGTCCCCGGGCACGCAGGTGGGCGCCGCTGTCCGGCTCGAGCGGATGTCGCTCTCCCCAGGGCGGCCGGACCAGGCGAACGCCGTCGAGGGCCGGGTCACCGCCCGGATCTTCAAGGGCAGCCGCACGCTTGTCGAGCTGCAGGTCGGCGCGCACCGCCTTCGCACTTATGTGGGAGACACCGCGCTCGCAGCGGGCGACACGGCATGGCTCGCCTGGCAGTCCGAAGACATGGCCGTATTCGAAACCTGACGCGGACCCGGACCCTGAGGCGGAAGCCCCGCGGGCGGCCGGTGCCCCCCAAGCGCCGCGCCGGCGCTGTGCATGCGTGGCTCAGGCGATAGACGCTCAACTCCCACTGCGGATTGCAGTCGGGCAAGGCGAAAACGACCAGGTCCGCGGCCCCTCATTGACCGCAGTCCCCGGAGCAGTCTTCGGGCCGACACCCCCTCCCAGACCATGAGCAGCTGAACGCCACATCGGAGTGCCGCTGCGAACCCGAACCGATGGCGACGCTTCCAGCCCG
>JBCCWM010000258.1:0-6678 GCA_039193505.1 Pseudomonadota bacterium
CCGACCGCCGGCAGTGCGCTGCGGCGGAGCTTCGATCCGGCGAGCGTCACCACGCCCGCCAGATCGAAGAGGTTCTTCACGGCAAAAGGAACCCCGGCAAGAGGACCGAGAGCCTGACCGGAGGACCGCATCGCATCGACGGAATCGGCTTCGCGCAGCATGCGGGCGCGCGTCACATCCGTGAACGCATTGATCGCGGGGTTCTGGGCGTCGATGCGACTGAGGCTGTCCTCAGCGACCTCGCGGGCCAGAGCGCGCCCGCCCGAGACGGCGGCGGCGACCTCCGTGGCGGTGGCATCCGCCAGGTCGAGCGTCACGGGCGAAACACTGGCGCTGCCTCATACCCGACACCCTCAAGGCTTTCGGCAAGTCTCAGCGCGGTTTCGAGGTTTGCCCGGACGGCGGGGCGGGCTGCCTCATCGATCGAGAGCCCCAGCGTCTCGGCAAACGCCTCAACCAGCGCGTCTGATGCAGGGCTCAAGCTCTTATCCGTCATGCTGCTCATCCGTTGACCACGGTCGATGTGACGACCTCGCCCAGCTTCTGCGAACGATTCGATCACATCGGTCGCGACCACCCGCCGCAACGCACTAATATTATGCACACTGCCGGGGTGGTGATGAAGCTTTTGGCGCCGGCCGTAAATGCGACGGGCCCGTCCGGGTCCGATGTAGGAGCCACCGGATCGTTGCGTACAGTTACCGATAACCTGCGGGCCGCGGCAGCGCCGCTCCAGGTCGACACGACTGCTGCTTGCAAAAACGGGGACCCGCAGACAATGACGCTCAGGAGACTCTTCACCGCGGCGCTCGGACTGGCGCTCGCCGCCGCTGTTCCGACCGCCAGCCTCGCACAGGGACGCGCCGATGTCCTGATTGCCGTCGGCGAGCAAGGGCCAAGTTCGCTCGACACGCACAACCCGGTTGCCAACGACTACACGCGACTTGTCGCCTGGAACGTCTACGACCGCCTCGTCAAACACGGCATGAAAACGCTCGAGGACGGGACGACCGCCTACGACATCACCGTGATGGAGCCTGAGCTGGCGACATCCTGGGAGATTTCGGACGACGGCACGATGTACACCTTTTTCCTGCGCGAGGATGCCACTTTCCATGACGGCACCCCCGTCACGGCCGAGGATGTGCGTTGGTCCTTTGAACGCGCCGTCGCCGCGGGCGGGTTTCCGGCGATCCAGATGGGCGCGAGCTTCTTTCTCGATGCAGAGCAGTTCGAAGCCGTCGACGAGCACACCTTCCGCATCCATATGCCGACGCCGAACAAGTATGTGATGGCCAACCTCACCGTGCCGATCCCGGTCATCGTGAACAAGACGCTGGCGCTGCAGCACGCGACCGAAGACGACCCCTATGCGTTCGAGTGGACCAGTCGGAACGACGCGGGCGGCGGTGCGTTCCGAGTGGCGCGGTGGAACCCGGGCAATGAGCTGGTCCTGGAGCGGTTCGACGACTGGAAGTCAGGGCCGCTGCCGGAGATGAAGACCGTCGTCTATCGTCAGATCCCGGCGGCCGGGACGCGCCGCGCGCTGGTTGAGAAGGGCGACGCCGATGTGTCGATCGACCTGCCGCCGAAGGACTTTGCCGAGATGGACGCGGCCGAGGACGTCAACGTTGTCGGCGTGCCCGTGCAGTCCTCCGTCGTCTACGTGGAGATGAACACCAAACAGGCGCCGTTCGACGATGAGCGTGTGCGCAAGGCCATCGCCTATGCTCTCCCCTACGAGGAGATCATGGCCTCGGCCTATTACCAGCGCGCGATCCCGATGTTCGGCGCAAAGGACGCCACCGAGTACCCGCCCGTCTGGCCGACGCCGTCGCCCTATTACAGGGATCTCGAGAAAGCCAAGGCGCTCTTGGCCGAGGCGGGGTATCCAGATGGCTTTGAGACCGAACTCTACTACGACATCAGCCGCGGCACGATCCGAGAGCCGATGGCAATCCTGATCAAGGAGCAGCTGGCCGAGATCGGGATCGAGGTGACCATCCAGAAGGTGCCCGGGGCGAACTGGTTCTCGAAAATGCTCGAGAAGTCGATGCCCATGGTCATCGCGAGCTTCTACGCGTGGCTCGACTGGCCGGAGTATCACTTCTACTGGCACTATCACGGCGGCAACAACTCGATCTTCAACGCGGCCAACTACACGAACGATGCCCTCGATGCCGTGATCGACGAAGCGCGCACGACCTCCGAGCCTGAGGCCTACAACGCGCTGATCAGCGAGATGAACAAGATCGTCATGGACGAAGTCCCGAAAGCGCCGCTGGCGCGGAACTACCTGGACGTCGCGCTGCAGCCAAATGTCGGCGGCTACCGGTACTGGTTCCACACCCAGCTCGACTTCCGGTCGCTGACCAAGAACTGACGGGCAGAGCTGTGGCCCCGACGCGGGCCACAGCGATCCGTTCCCTCTCGAGCGACATGGTGGCCGTGCCCGACATGACGATCTGCCAACTGAGCCGCGAGTGCGGGCCGGAGAGTGACGCGTGACGATCAAACTCATCGGCCGCCGTCTCGCCTCGGCTTTGCCGAGCCTCTTTTTCGTGCTGCTCATGACGTTTGTTATGTCGCGCGCGCTGCCCGGCGACCCGGCCGCCTATTTCGCGGGCCCCTCGGCAACCGAAGCATCGGTCCAGGAGATCCGCGAGAAGCTGGGCCTCGATCGGAGCGTCATGGAGCAGTTCGGGATCTACCTCGGCGAATTGGCGCGCGGGGACCTCGGCACATCGCTCAACACCGGCCAGCCCGTCACGCTGGATCTGTTGCAGCGCCTTCCGGCCTCGATGGAGCTGACGCTCTTTGCGCTGGCCTTTGCCGTCTTGATCGGGATGCCGCTTGGGATCGCGGCGGCGGCGATGCCCGGCTCCCCTGTGGACCATGTCTGCCGGGCCCTGTCGACGATCTCCGCAGCCTTCCCCGGCTTCTTTGTCGGTCTCTTGCTGGTGTTCGTCTTCTACTACCTCCTCGGCTGGGCGCCGTCTCCGGTGGGGCGGCTCGAGATCTGGTACTCCCCTCCGCCGGCCGTCACCGGCATGTACGTCGTCGACGCCATGCTGATCCGCGACTGGGAGGTTGCCCGCGCGGCTTTTGGACAGCTGATCCTGCCCGCGATTTCCCTTGGCCTCTTTGCGCTGGCGCCGATCACGCGGATGACGCGGGCGTCGCTGATCGGGGTCTTGTCGAGCGACTTTATCCAGGCAGCGCGCGCCAACGGTCTGTCGGTGGGCCAGGTGTTGGTCACGTATGCGCTGCGCAATGCGCTGCTGCCGGTCGTCAACATCCTCGGCATGATCTTCTCTTTTCTGCTGGGCGCCAGTGTCCTCATCGAACAGGTCTTCGGATGGCCCGGTGTGGGGCGCTACGCCGTCGAGGCGGTGATCACGTCCGATTATGCGGCCATCCAAGGCTTCGTGGTCGCAATGGCGATCATCTACGTCCTTCTGAACTTAGCCGTCGACGTGCTGAACACCCTCGTCGATCCGCGGGTCCGCTATGAGGGGTAAGAGATGACGGACATCGCCGGTCCGGCGCGCAGGGGCGGCGGGCATCTCCGAACACTCCGGCACGTGTTTGCGGAGAACCCGCTGACGCTCTTTGCGCTTGTGCTGTTCGTGCTTTTGGTGGCGGCGGCGGTCTTCGGCGAACTGATCGCGCCCTACGACCCGCTCGCTACGAACTCAGACCGCGCGTTGGAGCCGCCATCCTTCGCCCATCCGTTCGGGACCGATCATCTCGGGCGGGACGTGCTCAGCCGGGTGATCGTGGCCGCGCGCATCGATCTCGGCATTGCCGTCTGCGCCGTGGCCCTCTCCTTCGGGGTTGGCCTCCTTCTCGGCGCCTATGCCGGCTATTTCGGCGGGTGGACCGACCGGATCGTCGGGCGCTTCGTCGACGCGATCATGGCGTTCCCGCTTTTTGTGCTGGCCATGGGGATCGTTTCGGCGCTTGGCAACACGCTCTGGAACATCGTCCTGGCCACTGCGATCATCAACCTGCCGTTCTACATCCGGTTCGCGCGGGCCGAGATCAACGCCCGCCGCGATGCGGGCTTTGCCGAAGCCGCGAGGCTCGGCGGCAACGGCCCGTTCCGGGTCCTCCACGGCCACCTGATTCCCAACATCCTGCCGCCGATGATGGTTCAGGTCTCGCTCAACATGGGCTGGGCGATCCTGAATGCGGCGGGGCTCAGCTTCATCGGGCTCGGAGTGCGGCCGCCGACGCCTGAATGGGGCATCATGGTCTCGGAGGGGGCGAACTACATCTTCTCGGGTGAGTGGTGGATCTTCCTCTTCCCGGGCACGGCCCTGGTGCTGTCCGTCTTCTGCTTCAATCTGCTGGGCGACGGTCTCAGGGACCTCTTTGACCCGAGGCGCCGGACATGAGCGATCCGCTGCTCGATGTCCGAAACCTCTCCGTCCGGTTCCGCACGCGCGACGGCCTTGTCCACGCGCTCGACCGCGTGAGTTTTGCGATCCACCGCCGCGACGCGCTGGCGCTTGTCGGTGAAAGCGGCTCGGGCAAATCGGTGTCTGCCTTTGCGGTCATGGGGATCCTGGGCTCTGCCGCCCAGATCACGGCGGATCGGATTGCCTTTGACGGGGTCGATCTGACATCGGGGACGCCCCACGCGCTGAGGGAGATCCGCGGTCGCCGCGTGGCGATGGTGTTCCAGAACGCCCGCTCCGCGCTGAACCCGATCCGGACCATCGGGCGGCAGCTGACGGACTTCATCCGGCGCCATCACGGCACGACGGGCGCCGCGGCGCGCCGGGCCGCCATCGATGCGCTGGCACAGGTGCGGATCCCCGATCCTGAGCGGCGGTTCGACGCCTATCCCTTTGAGATCTCCGGCGGAATGTGCCAACGCGTGATGATCGCAATCGCACTCTCCTGCGAGCCCGAGCTCTTGATCGCCGATGAGCCGACAACAGGGCTCGATGTCACGACGCAGGCGGCGATTATGGACCTGATCGACACCTTGGCGTCAGAGCGGGGCATGGCGACCCTCCTCATCACCCACGATCTCGGGCTGGCGCGGGACCATTGCAGCCGGATCGCCGTCATGCACGCGGGCCACATCGTCGAGGAAGGTCCGACGGATGCCCTATTCTCTGCACCCGCGCATCCCTACACGGCCGGCCTCCTTGCCGCGACACCGACCGAGGTGTCGTCCCTGGCCTCGCTCTGCCCGATCCCGGGCGGGTTGCCGGATTTGCGCGGCACCCTGCCCCCCTGCCGCTTTGCGGCACGGTGCGCGCGCAAGACCGCGGCCTGCGAGACCGAATCCCTTCCCGTTGTCAGCGTCGATCCGGGCCACACCGTCTCCTGCCACCATCCGGCTCTGACCGCGGCCGATAGGGTGTCCGCATGAGCGTGGCCCTCAACGTGTCGCATCTTGAGAAGCTGTTTCCGGTCGGCAGCGGTCACCTGCACGCCGTCGACGGGGTGTCGCTGACAATCGGCAAGGGGGAGAGCCTCGGGCTCGTCGGCGAATCCGGGTGCGGCAAGTCAACCCTTGTCAGAGTGGTCGCGCGCCTCATCGACAAGACGAACGGCTCGATCACATGCGGCGGCACCGATATCGGATCCATTTCCGCCCGACGCTTCGGGACGAAACCCGATCGCGCCAAAATCCAGGTTGTGTTCCAAGATCCGACCGACAGTCTCAACCCGCATTTGAGAGCCCGCGAGTGCATCCTCGACCCGCTGAAGCGACTTCGCCAGGATCTGAGCCGGGCGGCGATGCACGCGCGCGTGCGGGAGGTGGCGGGGCAGTGCGGTCTGCCCGAAGCGCTTTTGGACCGCTATCCCCACCAGCTCTCCGGGGGGCAGAAAGCGCGTGTCGGCATCGCTCGGGCGCTTGCGGTTGAACCGGAGATTCTGATCCTCGATGAGCCGACCTCGGCGCTCGATGTCTCGGTGCAGGCCGTGATCCTGCACCTCCTGGCCGAGCTTCGGGCCGAGCTTGGGATCAGCTATCTCTTCGTGTCGCACGATCTGAATGTCGTGCGGCTGCTCTGTGACCGGGTCGCAGTGATGTATCTCGGCAAAATCGTGGAGCTGGCGCCGACGGCGTCTCTCTTTGAGGTGCCGCAGCACCCCTACACGGTGGCCCTCATCGACGCGATCCCCGGTCGCGCCAGAACGCTCGCGCGCCTCGAGGGGGAGCCGCGCAGCCCCATCGACCCGGATCCCGACATGTGCCGCTTCTACGGCCGCTGCCCGCGCAGCAGCGACCTCTGCCGCACAAAGGCGCCCAATTTAACGGAGCGAACCCCAGGCCATCGCGCGGCCTGCCACCATCCGATGGACCCGGATCGATCAGCGGAGGCGGTATGAGCGACTGGGATCCCGCGACGGGCAGTCTTGATCTGCAAGCCCTCCGACGCCACTATGAGGCCGGCGGCACCCCGGAGAACGTCATTGAGGCGGTCTTCGACCGGATCGCGGCGCGCGGCAACGACCCCGCCTGGACCGCGCTCCGCCCACGGTCCGAGGTCCTCGACGACGCGCGGGCGCTCGACCGCGCCGATCTCGGCAGAAAGCCGCTCTGGGGCGTGCCGTTCGGCGTCAAGGACAACCTCGACCTGGCGGGCATGGACACCACGAATGGCTGTCGTGCCTTTGCCCGGCGCGCGACGGCGACCACCCCGATCGTGC
>JBCCWM010000259.1:0-6676 GCA_039193505.1 Pseudomonadota bacterium
GACATCGTCGAAGCCCTTGGCGAGACCACCCTCCTCTATTTCCGCGGAGAGGCGGATCAAGATGGGCTGGTTGCCAAACTGCCGGGGATCCAAACCGTCTCGACCGGTCAGCGCGTGCGGCTGACGGCGGCAACGGCCAAAGTCCATCTGTTCGATGCCGAAGGACGCTCGTTCCTCTACCGATGAGCGTCTATCCTGAGATCCGCCGCTATCCCGACCGCGCCGCACTGGCCGAGGGGCTGGCCGATGTTGTGGCGGCGGAGCTCTCGGCGGCCATTGCGGAGCGGGGCGTTGCCACACTGGCGGTCCCCGGCGGCACCACGCCCGGACCGTTTTTGGCGGCGCTGGCGGCGCGGCCGGTCGCGTGGTCCGCAACGCGTGTGATGCTGACGGATGAGCGGTTCGTGCCGGAGACGTCCGACCGCTCGAACACCCGCCTCCTGCGCGAGACGTTTCTGGCCGGCGCGCCGGACGCGCGGCTCCTGCCTCTGACCGCGGAGGCCGAGCGGCCCGAAGATGTGCTCGATCTCTTGTCGGCTGGCATCGGCGAAGCGCTGCCGATCGACAGCCTCGTCCTCGGGATGGGGACGGACATGCACACGGCCTCCCTCTTTCCGGGGGCAGATCGCTTGGCGGATGCGTTGGCGCCAGGCGCGCCGGTCCTGTTGCCCATGCGTGCGCCTGGGGCGGGTGAGCCGCGGCTGACACTGACGGCGCGGGTTCTGACGGGGGCGCGTCACCGCCACCTCTTGATCACCGGCGCGGAGAAGAGGGTCGCGCTCGACGCTGCATGGGCCGAAACGGATGTCACTCAGGCGCCGGTGAAAGCGTTGCTCTACGTGGGGATTGAAGTCCACCACGCCGATTGAAGTTTGATCTTGCCGCGCGGGCTGCGTGCATCGCATTCGGGTCTGACCCGATCCCCTTTCGACCGGTTGACGCCGGGCCGCGAGGACGGGAGGAGGGGCCTATGTCACGTCCCGCAGAGCTTCCATCGGGTTGGCCCTATTGTCCGCCCCGCGCGCCCTTGGCCCTTCGCCATGTGGATCCGGAGCTGGTCCTGGTCGACAAGCCCTCAGGCCTCCTCTCGGTTCCAGGCAAGGCGCCGGGGCTCGAGGACTGTCTCGAAGCGCGGGTGCGGCGTGCCTATCCTGACGCGCGGCTGGTTCACCGGCTCGATATGGACACATCGGGCGTTATGATCTTCGCCCGCTCGGTGCTCGCGCAGCGACATCTCGGCTGGCAGTTCGAGCGGCGGAAGATCGAAAAGACCTATGTGGCGCGCGTCTGGGGGCGTCCCGCCGCCCGATCCGGACGGATCGATCTGCCGCTATGCGCCGACTGGCCGCGCCGCCCGCTCCAGATGGTCTGTCACCGGAGGGGAAAACCAGCCGTGACGCGTTGGGAGCTGATCGCCGCCGAGGGCGCGACGTCGCGCCTCCGTCTGCGGCCCGAGACGGGGCGGTCTCACCAACTGCGCGTCCACTTGCGCGAACTGGGGCATCCGATCCTCGGCGACCGGTTTTATGCCGGTGGACGCGCGCTCGCGGCCGCACCACGCCTCGCGCTCCATGCTGAGAGCCTTCGCTTTCGCCACCCGGTCGGCGGAGCTTGGTTGACGGTGACCGCGCCAGTCCCTTTTTGAGGGCTTAGAGCCAGGCGGCGCCGCGCACGCCGGAGCTGTCGCCGTGCACGTTTTGGACGAGCCGCGTGTTGAAGCGGGGTCCGAAGACCAGCTCCTCGAGGAGCGGGGGCACGTTCTGGTAGATCCGTGCCACATTGGACAGCCCGCCGCCGAGCACGATCACATCCGGGTCGACCACGTTTATGATCGCTGCCAGCGCCCGCGCAAGGCGGTTCTCGAACCGATCGAAGGTCGCCTGGGCGGCCGGATCGCCGAGCGCTTCGGCGGCAGCGACCTCCGCCGCGCTTGGGACAGCGTTGAGCCCGTTTGCCCTGGCATGATCCGCCGCAAGGCTCGGACCCGAGAGCCATGCCTCGCAATGGCCGGCGACGCCGCAGCTGCAAATGGGGCCCGGGCGCTCATCGTCGGTCGGCGTCGGCAAGGGCATGTGTCCCCACTCCCCTCCGATCGCGTTCACCCCCTCGATCAGAGTGCCGTTCACAACCAAGCCGCCGCCAACCCCGGTTCCGAGGATTGCGCCGAAAACGACCCGCGCGCCGGCGCCCGCGCCGTCGACGGCCTCGGAGAGGGCAAAGCAATTGGCATCGTTGGCGATGCTGACCGGGCGGCCCAGCCGCGCGGCCAGGTCGCCGCGGAGGTCCTGTCCATGGAGCCAGACCGAGTTGCCGAGCGCGATCTGTCCCGTCTCTCGGTCGACAGAACCCGGCACACCGATCCCGATCGAGGTCGCCGCGCGGCCGGCCTCCGCCTCCAAATCGGCTGCCAAGCCGATAATCGCGTCAAGACCCGCGGCGTAGTCGTGACGCGGTGTTGGGACGCGTCCGGTGGCGCGGGTTTGACCGTCTTCATCAAGGGCGATACCCGCAATTTTGGTGCCGCCGTAGTCAAACCCGATGCGCATGGCTCCCCCTCGGGGTATGGATAGTCGCGCCGCGCCGCGCGCGCAATTGCAGGTGTATCGTGTTCAGCTCGCCCGAAATTCCGCGCCACCTCGCCCATCCGCCGCCCGAGGTCCCCACCCGGAGCTGGTGGTCGGGGCACTATGATGCGGTTTGGATTGCGCTCAACCCGTTCTTTCGCGTCCCCGGCGCAAGCCCGCTGACGGAGCCCTACGGTCCGCACTTTGCGGAGGCGTCGGACGCCGAGGATCTGCTGGCCCTTCTCTCCCAGCAGTCGCCCAATCCTGCAGCGGACGGGTTTGAGGACCGGATCAAGACCACCGGCCAACCTCTGTCCTGGACGTCGATCCACGCAGTGCATGGCGGGCCCTTCGAGGCGTTCTTGCGGGCCGTTTGGCTCTCTGTGGTTCACGCCGACCGCCCCGAGCGGGATGGATCCGTGGATGACCTCCTCGCGGCCCTTGCGGAGGAGGGCGTTTACCCGCCGGAGCAGGATACGATGCCCGCGGTGATGGAGCCGTTGATCGCCCGGTTCCTCGCGGCGCTCGACATTGCGGAGGTGACGGTCTGGAACGACTGGCGGGACGAGAGCGCCCAGGTCCCGCGCGCCGCTTTTGAGCCGGACCAGCCGGCGCTCACCCTGCCGGGGGAGAGCATCTCTGCGCTGAGCGCACCGGGGCTCTTGATCAGTTGGAGCTTTGACGACGTCTACGCGCATCTGGCGTTGAGCAGGGAGCTGGCGGACCGGGTGGACCCGAGTGCGTTCTTCGAGGTCGTCACGGTCGAGCCGCACATGTATTCGGATTGGCTGAACCCGCACGACTTTGTTGAGCGGGTTCAGCCTTGAGACTTAGGCGTCTTCGGAGATCTCCTGGCCGGTCTCCTGGTTGACCGTCTTCATGGAGAGTTTGACCTTGCCGCGCTCGTCAAAGCCCATGAGCTTGACTTTGACGTCCTGGCCTTCCTTGACGATCTCCTTGGGGTGCCCGACCCGGCCCTGCGCCATCTGGCTGACATGGACGAGGCCGTCGCGCTTGCCGAAGAAGTTCACGAAGGCGCCGAAATCCATGATCTTGACGACTTTGCCGGTGTAGATCTGGCCGATCTCGGGCTCGGCGACGATCGCGTGGATCATGCCGCGGGCCTTCTCGATCGCCTCCGCATTGGGCGAAGCGATCTTGATCACGCCGTCATCGTTGATGTCGACTTTGGCACCCGACGTCTCGACGATCTCGCGGATCACCTTGCCGCCCGAGCCGATCACTTCGCGGATTTTGTCCTGGGGCACGGTCATGGTCTCGATCCGGGGCGCGTGGGCCGAGAACTCAGTCCGGCCGGCGGCGAGGGCCTTGGCCATTTCGCCGAGGATGTGCATCCGACCGGATTTTGCCTGGGCGAGCGCCTGCTCCATGATCGCGGGCGTGATGCCGGCCACTTTGATGTCCATCTGGAGCGAGGTGATCCCGGCCTCGGTGCCTGCGACCTTGAAGTCCATGTCGCCGAGATGGTCCTCGTCGCCGAGGATGTCGGTCAGAACCGCAAAGCGCCCGTCGCTCTCTAGGATCAGGCCCATGGCGACGCCCGCGACCGGGGCCTTCAGCGGCACGCCCGCATCCATCATCGACAGCGACCCGCCGCAGACGGACGCCATCGAGGAGGAGCCGTTCGATTCCGTGATCTCCGAGACCACGCGGATCGTGTAGGGGAAGTCGGTCTGCGCCGGCAGCACGGCTTGCAGCGCGCGCCAGGCGAGTTTGCCGTGGCCCACCTCGCGCCGGCCCGGGCCCGCCATTCGGCCGGTCTCTCCGACGGAGTAGGGCGGGAAGTTGTAGTGGAGCAGGAAGTTCGCGCGGCTCTCCCCATGGAGCGCGTCGATGATCTGCTCGTCATCGCCTGTGCCGAGCGTGGTGATCACCAGCGCCTGGGTCTCGCCCCGTGTAAAGAGCGAGGAGCCGTGGGTCCGCGGCAGAATGCCGACCTCCGACGAGATCTGGCGCACCGTTTCGAGGTTCCGCCCGTCGACCCGGCGCCCATCGGTCAGAACGTCGCCGCGCAGGACCTTGCTCTCGAGCTTCTTGAAGGCCGATCCGAGATTGGGGTCGGCGAGTTCCTCTTCGGTGAGGCCCGCTTTGATCGTCTCGCGTGCGGCGGAGATGGCGGCCTGGCGCTCGAGCTTGTCGAGAAGGGCGAAGGCCTCGCGCATCGGCGCCTCCCCAAGGCCCGAGACCTTGTCGAAGAGGGCGCTGTAATCCGGTGCCACGAACTCGAAGGGCTCTTTCGCCGCTTCGCCGGCCATCTCGATGATCATGTCGATCACCGGCTGCATTTGGTCGTGGCCAAACTTCACGGCGCCGAGCATCTCCGCCTCGGAGAGCTCGTAGGCCTCCGATTCCACCATCATCACGGCATCCTTGGTGCCGGCGACGACGAGATCGAGGCGCTGCTCGGGCGTTTCGCGGAGACGGTCCATGTCCTCAATCGCGGGATTGAGGATGTAGTCGCCGTCGACGAACCCGACGCGTGCACATCCGATCGGTCCGAGGAACGGCGCGCCCGAGAGGGTCAGCGCCGCCGATGCCGCGATCATCGCCACGACATCCGGATCGTTCTCGAGGTCGTGGGAGAGGACCGTGCAGATCACCTGCACTTCGTTTTTGAAGCCGGACGCAAAGAGCGGGCGGATCGGGCGGTCGATCAAGCGGGAGGTCAGCGTCTCTTTCTCGGTCGGCCGCGCCTCGCGCTTGAAAAAGCCGCCTGGGATCTTGCCGGCGGCGTAGTACTTCTCTTGGTAATGGACGGTCAGCGGAAAGAAGTCCTGACCCTCTCGGGCGGATTTCTCAAACACCACGGCCGCCATGACAGTGGTCTCGCCATAGGTCGCGACGACACTGGCATCGGCCTGGCGCGCAACTTTGCCGGTTTCGAGTGTGAGCGTGTCATGCCCCCACTCGATCGATTTCGTAACAGTCTTGAACATATCTCATCCTCTCCAGCGGGGACCCCTTGGCCCCGCGCCTCTGGGCGCGCATCGCCCGGCCCCCGGTGTCCGCGCGGCTCACCCCCGGGGGCGCAAGGGGGGCCGTTTCGCGGTGCGCTCTCGACGGGGTCGCACCGGTCCCGATAGGCAAAAGCGCGCCCGAGGGCGCGCTTTCCGTTCAGCGGCGGATGCCGAGTTTGCCGATCAGCTCTCGGTAGCGCGGCTCATCGTTGCGCTTCACGTAGTCGAGCAGCTTTCGGCGCCGCGCGACGAGCTTCAGAAGCCCGCGGCGGGAATGGTTGTCTTTCTTGTGGGTCTTGAAGTGCTCGGTCAGCGTGCTGATCCGGCTGGTCAGGATGGCAATCTGGACATCGGCCGAACCGGTGTCGCCATCCTTGGTCCCATAGTCCTTGATCAACTGCTCTTTCAGCTCGGGCGTGATCGACATCGTCTGTCTCCTCAGTCTCATGCTCCTCGGCGCTGCGGCCACAGCCGGGATGTCGTCCAGCAGGGTCGGGCCGAGGGTCGCGGGGGCGTCACTGCCCGCGCGATGCGAGCTTATGGCGCAATCGGCGGAGGAAGGGAAGGGGCGAGATCGACCGGCGTGCCCGTGACAGCCGCCCGGCCATCGGCTAGCCAAGGTCCAAACAGGGAGGCTGCGATGGGCCAGACACGAGCGAACCGCCGGTGGCGGAGCCAGGAGTGGTTCGACAACCCAAACAACCCGGGCATGACTGCCCTTTATCTTGAGCGGTACCAGAACCAGACCTTCACCCGAGAGGAGCTGCAAACCGAGCGTCCGGTGATCGGCATCGCGCAGACGGGCTCGGACCTCGTGCCTTGCAACAAGATCCATGTCTTTCTGATCGACCGCATCAAGGCGGGGATCCGGGATGCCGGCGGCATCCCGCTTGAGTTCCCGGTTCACCCGATCCAGGAGACAGGGAAACGCCCGACGGCGGCGCTCGACCGGAATCTCCAGTATTTGAGCCTTGTTGAGGTCCTCCACGGCTACCCGCTCGATGCGGTTGTGCTGACGACGGGCTGCGACAAAACCACGCCCGCGGTGCTGATGGGGGCGGCGACGGTCGATCTGCCGGCGATTGCATTGAATGGCGGGCCGATGCTCGACGGCTGGTGGCAGGGCAAGCGCGC
>JBCCWM010000260.1:0-6658 GCA_039193505.1 Pseudomonadota bacterium
GAAACCAACATACAATGTGACGTGAGGGAAGTTTGACACGGTCCGCGTCTGAGCGCGGCCCTCAGTAAAGGTCCGGCCGGAACGGCGAGGCCCGCCAGTAGAGCGCTGCGAGGGCCAGAACCCGCGCCACCGGATCGTCGCCGGCCGAAGCCGCACCAACCGCGGCGAGCGCGGCCCGGCTCTGCGGTCCGAACTGGCCGTCGACCACCACATTCTGGCCAAGCTCCGACAACAGCCGCTGCGCGCCGGCGTCGATCTCGCGCCGCGGGAGACCCTCCAATACCTTTCGCGCGGCCTCCTCCGCCCCGTCATTCCTCAGCGCCATCGCCTTCGCGGCCCGCACCGCCGCATCGCCCACCACAAACCCGGATGGAGCGCGGTTGGCGATGATCCAGGCCGCATTCGCGCCGCCCCACGCATCGCCCCGCTCAAGCCCGATGTCATACCATTCGACGGCCGCGGCATAGTTCGGCCGCCCATCGATCTGTCCGGAATTGTACATCCGACCGATGCTCGAGGGCGCCGTCGGATGCCCCTCATCGGAGGCGCGCCGGAACCAGTCGAAGGCCGTCGCGTTGTCCTGCGCGACACCGCCGAGGCCGTTCAGATGCAGGAACCCCATATTGGCGTAGCCATAGATATCCCCACGTTCGGCCGACGCGCGCAGAAAGCTCACGCCCCGCTCGGGTGAGTGGTTCGGGCCGTCCTCGTCGAGGAAGTAGAGCCCGAGCGCATTCATCGAGAACGTGTGGCCAAGCTCGAGCGAGCGCATCAGGAGCTCGAACCCGATGGTCCGGTCGCGCTCGCTCGCGCCGAACTTCAACATGTCGAGCCCGAGGGAGTGCATCGCATAAGGATCCCCGAGCGCCACCCCCTCCTCGAAAAACCCGAGCGCATCCGCGGGCGCCGCGCTCCGCGCCTGACCCTCGGTTGCCTGACGCCGGTCGATGATCAGCGCACCGAGCGCGTGAAACGCGCGGGCATGGCGAAGTTGCGCGGCCGTCTGAAACGCGCGCTCCGCCGCCTCGAAATCGCGCAAGGCCAGTTCGGCCCGTCCAAGCTGGTAGTGGAAGCGCCCGACATCCGGCGCCGCTGCCACTGCCGCGAGGCAGGCGGCGCGCGCTGCCTCCGGCTCAATCTCGTTCGGGTACCGCGCGACCCCCACGCCATCCGCGTCCAGATGGTCGCCGGCGTGAAAGTCGCACGGATCGATCTCGAGCTGGACTTCGACCTCCCGCGCCTCGCCCGCCACAGTGACCGAGAAGCTGTCGGCGATCACGGGCGCCTCGAGCCCCGTCGCGCGCTCCCGATTGACCGTCGGCTTGTAGACCATCCGGTCGAGCCGCAGCGTCGCGGCGTTCAGCAGCACAAGCCCCCGCGTGCCGGAGCTCGGGAGCACCTCCATCAGCCGCCCCCGCTTGGGCGACTGGCTGACATTGACCAGCGATCCCGGCGCGACGGAGAGCGTGTCCGCCAAGTGCGCGCCGACCGGCACCGCATCGCTCAGCGGCGTCCGCAGAGTGATGTCCGACGCATCCGACGTCACGGTCACTGTGTCGTCCAGAACGGCGGCCACGGCCGATGCCGCATCCCCGCTCACCGTGCGCCCGGGCAGCGGCGCCCGCGCCCCGAGCGGCCCCCCGCCCAGAAACACCGGCTCGATCAGCGACGACGCCTCCCAGGGAAGCTGCAGGCCTTCCGTCCGCTCGTAGACCTCCCGGCGCACGCTCTTCATCAATGTGTCGACGGGCTCCCCCCGCTCGCGCGACGCGATCTCGACAAAGGAGGCCGTGAAGGGGCTGTTCCCGGCCTCCCCGCCGTCATAGGCAAGCGCCCCGGGCGAGGTCGAAAACACGAGAAGGGAGTTGATCGGCGCCCGCTCGGCCGCAAACCCGTCCTGCGCGGTCGCCTCAATCTCGGCGAGCCCGACGACCCCGGTCCGCCCCGCAAACGGGTTGTCCCGGCAACTGTCGAGGATCACAACCATGGAGCGGGCGCGCGATCCCATGATCTGCAAAACACTTGTCAGCGAGACCGCCTCGAACGGGACGTCATAGGCCGTCTCCAGCGCCACATCCGTCGGCATCAGGAAATTCTCGTCGCCGATCTGGACGCCATGCCCCGCAAAGTAGAACACCACATCCGTGTCGGGCTGCACGTCGAGCATGAAGCTCTGCATCGCCTCCTCGAACTCACGTTTGTCGAGCTCGTAGCTGTCGAACACCGTGTACCCGATCTCGCCGAGGAAGGTGGCGACGAGCTTCGCGTCGGCTATCGTGTTCTCAAGATCGGGCACGTTGTCGTATGACCCGTTTCCGACGACGAAGGCATAGCGCTCCGGCGTGCCCGTGATCAGCTGCAGCATGCCGCGCTCGACCGCGTCGGTTTGCGCATGTGCCGCCCCGGTTCCGATAACCAACCACACGACCGCCCAGATCCGAACGAAACCCATGGAACCTCCAAACATCCGACTTTCGGCAAGACTAGCCGAAGTTGCAGCCTCTGTCTGGGGTGGATCGCATGCGGTGTGACAATGGCCGGGTCGGAACTCACCCCACATGCAAGTCCCTGTACCGGCCGGGATTTGCGCCGTTCGGGATCTGTGCGGCAATCGCGCCAAACTGCACAAGGCTTCGCCAGATGCCGAGAAATGGTTTGAGGGCCCGATCGGGCCGACCGCTCGGGGGTGGACGCCGCGCGCCCGCGGCGCCACCACAAAGGGCACGTGCCTGTCAGAGTGTGGAGCGTGCCATGGACGATCAATCGCAGCCGGACGCGTTCGTCGAGATCGACGATGTCGACGTCACCTACCGGAGTGCCGACGCCGAGGTCACGGCCCTCAGCGGGACGGCCTTTTCCGTGCCGCGCGGGGGATTTGCTGCGGTCGTCGGCCCCTCGGGCTGCGGCAAGTCCTCCCTGATGCGCCTCGTCACCGGCCTGATGACCCCCACGAGCGGCACCATCCGCGTCGCGGGCAGCGCCGTCGACGGCCCGCTCAAGATCGCCGGCATGGCGTTCCAGAACCCCACGCTCCTGCCGTGGCGAACGACGCTCAAGAACGTCATGCTCCCGCTCGAGATCGTGGAGCCGCACCGCTCCCAGCTCAGCCGAAAGAAGGCTGAGTACACTGAGCGGGCCATGGCGCTCCTCCGCTCCGTCGGGCTCGAGGAGTTTGCGGATCGCGCGCCTTACGAGCTCTCGGGGGGCATGCAGCAACGCGCCTCGCTCTGCCGCGCGCTCGTCCACGAGCCTGATCTCCTGATGCTGGACGAGCCCTTCGCCGCCCTCGACGCCTTCACGCGGGAGGAGCTTTGGGGCGTCCTCCAGGCGCTCTGGATGGAGCGGCGCTTCACTGTCATTCTCGTCACCCATGACCTGCGGGAGGCGGCGTTCCTCGCCGACCGGATCCACGTGATGTCCGCCCGCCCGGGCCGCATCGTTGCCACCAAGGAGGTTCCGCTGCCCTTCCCGCGGAGCCTCGAAGACACGTTCAAGCCCGAGTTCGTGGACATCGTCCACGAACTGCGCGGCCTCATCGCGCGGGAGCGTCAGGCATGAAGAACTGGGACATTGTCCGCCTCGTCGACACGTTCGGCCCCTGGCTCATCGCGGTGCCGACCCTGATCATCTGGGAGCTCGCGGTCCACATCTTCTCGATCCGGCAATTCGTCCTGCCGGCGCCGAGCGCCATCGTCGCCAGCCTCTTCGAGTGGGCGCCGGTCATCGCGACCCATGCCTGGCAAACGCTCTACACCACGCTTTTGGGCTTTGTCTTCGCCGTTATCGGCGGCCTGGCCCTGGGTGTCGCAGTCGGCTGGTCCCGGGTCCTCTACCGCGCGCTCTATCCGGTCCTGATCGCGTTCAACTCGATCCCCAAAGTCGCCATTGTCCCAATCCTCGTGATCTGGTTCGGCATCGGCACTGTCCCGGCGGTCATCACCGCCTTCATGCTCTCCTTCTTCCCGATTGTCGTGAACGTCGCTGCCGGCCTCGCCACAGTCGAGCCGGAACTGCAGGACGTGCTCCGCTCCCTCGGGGCCTCCCGTCGGGACATCCTGATCAAAGTGGGCCTCCCCCGTTCCGCCCCCTACTTCTTCGCCTCGCTCAAAGTGGCAATCACGCTCGCGCTCGTCGGCTCGGTCATCTCCGAGACCATCGCCGCAAATGCGGGCATCGGCTATCTGATGCTGAACGCCAGCTCACGCTTTGACGTACCGCTGGTCTTTGCGGGCCTCGTCGTCGTCGCCCTCATGGGAGTGGCGATTTACGAGGTCTTCGCCTGGGTCGAGCGTCGGACGACCGGTTGGGCGACCCGCGGCCAGACGCCGGTGACGACCGCGTCGGGCGGGTGAGGCCAGCGCCCGGGGGGCGCCGGCCGATGGCTCACTGGTGGCGGGCCTTAGCGACCTCGGGGATCTGGCGATCCTCGATCGGCGGCAGGAAGCTCGCGTCGAAGTAGTCGTCCATGTTGGGCTCGATCGGGATGTCGAACGCGGCCGCAACTTGCTTGGCGGCGGTCTCGTAGCGCTCCCGGTCAACCGCGCTGATCCCGTTCTCAAGAACGCTCGGCGTCAGGAGCGCCAGCTCCTCGGCCAGATACCACCGCGCCGTCTCGATCTCGACGTCGATCAGCGGCTCCTGCGCCTTCAGAAGCTCGATCCCCGCATCCGGGTCCTCGAACATGTCGATCATGCCCTTGACCGTTGCATGCACAAAGCCGCGCACGATCTCCGGGTTCTCCGCCGCATAATCCTTCCGGACGATGATCGAGGAGGAGTAGGGCTGCAGCCCGTATTGCGCCATGGTGAAGTAGGTCACGTCCTCGCGCGCAACGCCTGCCTGCACCATGTTGAGAACCGTGGTGGTCGAGAACCCGAAGGTCGCGTCCGCCTGCCCCTGGATCACCATGGAATCGCGGAGCGACGGCTCAACGAAGAGGTACTCGATCCCCTCGGGATCGAGGCCGTTGATCTCCGCAAAAACCGGCCAAAGGAGGACGGTCGCCGCGTTCTGCGTCGCCGAGACCTTCTTGCCCATCAGATCGGCCGGCGACGCCACACCGTTCTCTTTGGTTGAGATCACACCGGTCGGCGACTGATCGTTGATCACCAGCACCGTGATCACTTGATCATCGGGGTTCTCGGCGTTGAACTTCAGAAGGCTGGTGCCCTCCGCAAAGCCCATCGGATAGGCCTTGGCCGCGATCTTCGAGATTGTGTCGCCGGACCCGAAGCCACGGTCGAAGGACACATCGAGCCCTTCCTCCGCGTAGTATCCCCGCTCCTTGGCGATCAGGAAGGGCCCGTGCATGCCCTGCCACGCCCAATCGAGCGAGAAGTTGAGCGGCGTCAGATCCTGGGCCTGCGCGGCCGAGGCCAGCCCAAGAAACGCCGCGCCGATGGCCCCGGCGCGAAGGGTCGTCCTAAACATCCTATGTCTCCTCATGTCTGCCGGCAGAGTGGCCGGATGGCAGAACGATAAGAGCGCCCGACGCTCGACACCCTCGAAAAGGCCCACCAACGCCCCTCAGGTGCTCAGATCCGACGCAAATTGCAGCAAAAAGCCCGAAACTGAGCAGTTTTCACCCAGATCCAAAGAGCCCCGCCTGAGCTCCGCATCACCCCACCGCCGCCACCCGCCCGACCCTGGGATGTCTCACACACCACAAAGGGGTGTTTTCTGATCTGCCTGGCACGCAAAACGTGCAGCACGCACGAGACCCTCCGCTCCGAAGGCCCGCGCACCGCAGGCCCCGGCGCGACCGCACAAAAATCCACACCTCAGGCCCCGGCGCGACCGCGCTCAACTCCGCACCCCACGCCCAAGCGCGACCGCGCTAAAACCCGCACCACATACCGCGGCGCGACCGCGTTCAAATCCGCCCCTGCGCACCGACGCTCAGATCCGCGCCAGACGGCACGGGCCGCACTCCATCGCGTGGACCCGCTTGACCATCGCCTTGATGCTGGGATGCATCGCCTCGGCCCGCTTCAGCGCAGCGGCGCTGTCGCGCGAGAGCTCTGCCGCGCGCTCCCGCGCCTCCTCGAGGATCAGAGCGGCGTCAAACAGTGTCGGTTTGCCGTCGGCCAGGACATGCTCCCCCGCCACAAACACGTCGGCGACCCCGGCGCCGGTCTCGTAGTGGACGAGCTGGCGATGCGGCTCGCCCATCGGGCTCATCGTGATGCTGTCCGCATCGATCAGAACGATGTCGGCCGCCTGTCCCGGCGCCAGCACGCCCCGCGTCCCCTCCGCGCCGAGCGCCCGCGCGCCGTTCACCGTCGCCATCCGCAGCACCGTGCCCGCGGGAAGCCAGCGGTCGCTGTCGGGCTCCGTCACTCGGTGGAGAAGGGCGGCGAGCCGCGCCTTCTCAAACATCACCGCATTCCCCGCGTTGAGCCCGTCGGAGCCGAGCGCGACCGGCACCCCGGCCTCCACCAACCGCAACAGCGGCTGGATCCCGGAGCCGAGGACCAGATTGCTCGACGGGTTGTGCACCACTGTCGCGCCGGCCTCCACCAGCGCCTCGAGATCGGCGTCCGTGAACCAAATGAAATGCGCCAGCGAGGACAGCGGCCCGGCCAACCCACACTCCGCCAGATAGGCCACAAACCCCCGAGGGTCGCGCGCCTCCGCCATCGCCCACTGCGTCCGCGCC
>JBCCWM010000261.1:0-6621 GCA_039193505.1 Pseudomonadota bacterium
GCTGCGCCGCCGGCTCGGGCGTCACCCGCGCCGGACGGTCCACGTCACACCGACCTCACCGTCGTGGCCGGACGCTGTCGAGGGCGTCTTCGCGACGCCGACCCGGCGCCCGTCGAAGCCCGGTGTCGTCCATTCCGTCCTAGACCTTCAGGCTGCGATCAACCGGTTCATCGCCAACCACACCGCCACCGGGGCCAAACCCTTCGTCCGGCGCGCCGATCCCGACGCGATCATCGCCGCTCGAGCCCTAGGGGTCCAAGCGTTGGAGGCACTCCACTGGAGGGTATCGGTCCGTGTCGCCCTCGATCATCTTGGTATTGAAACCAATTGCTTGCGTGCTGCATGGAACCAACCGCCACTCGGACCAATGGAGTCTGCGTGGGCCGGTCAGGCCTCTGAGGGACAAACCGGACACGCCGAGGCCGCTTGCCTCGTGTCTCTGGGCGGACCAGAAGGCCTCGTCCGTCTGAAGACGGTAGGTGGGACTGCCTGCGTAGTTTGATCCGTCCCACTGAAAGTCGGCACCTCGGCGGACGCGCGCCAACCTCCGCAGCCTCTGGACCGATGCTCGTCTCAGCCCGGGAGCGTGTCCGAACGCGCCGGCTTCGCGGGCGCCTAGCCAAGGCTACCTGATGACGATCGGGGCTTGGAACACCCGCTGTGCGCCGGGGGGAGGCGGGGGGAACGGGGCTGCGCGTTGTACAATCCGCAACGCCTCGCTGTCGAGCCGCGCGGACCCGGAGCTCCGCGCGATCGAGGCTGCGCTGAGCCCTCCCCCCGCTGCGATCGTGAAGTTGACCCAGACTGTGCCCGTTTCCCGCGTCGAAGATCGGCGGACGCGGCCGATCTGGCGCTGCACGAGACCTGGGTAGTTCGAGGCCGCCGCTGACGTTCCGGCCTCCTGCCCGGTGCCGCCCCGCACCCCGGCATTGGCGGCAGGCGCCGTCTCGGAGCCCTGTGCGGACCCACGTCGCTCATTTGTTTCCGAGTTCCCTTGGGGGACGCGACGTGCCGGCTCGGCAGTTCTCTGATCCGGAGTTTGGGCCGCCGGCTGGGCCCGCTCAGGCGTCCGAGCAAGGTCGCGCGCACGCGGGCGCGGCCCCGAGACGGGGGCGGTCTCGCTGGCCTCGGGCTCGGCCTCAACCCTCTCAGGCGCGGCGCGCGGCGCGGCCTGCGACGGAGGAGCGACAGCTGCAACGCGCGGTGGTGGCGGGGCAGCGACGACTGGCTCTGATGGCGCGGCATCGGGCGTCGTCGTGGCCGGTACGGGGATGGACCGATCCCCCGCCGCTGCCGCTGATGTCGGCCTCTCGGGCAAAGTCGGCGCCACCTCCTCGGTCGAAACAGCCTCGGCTCTTGGCGGTGAGAGCAGGACGGACGCTGTCGGTCGAGGCGCGGCCTCAACCGTTAAAGGCTCCGCTCTGTCGCTCAGTGGGGCCGTTTCCGTCTCCGAGCGCTCCGCCGACGCGCCGGTGGAGCCTGAGGTGACTGCCAGCTCGGGCATCTCGGTCTGCCGGACCAGCGCCCGCTCACTCCGCGCCACGTCGGGCGACTGCGCTGCGTCCGTCGCGTCGGCAGGTGCAGCACGTGAGAAAGGCTCCGTGAGCTCCGACACCGACGCCGCTTCCGGCACATCCGGGAGCGACGGGTCCGAGGGGGAGGCTTGAGCGACCTCCGGAGCCGCCGCCGCCTCGGGAGTGGTTGGCGCCGCCGTCGACACCGAGGGTGTGGCCGCCGAGCGCACGTCTCGAGGCCGCAAGACGTTCGACGGCAACGCTGTCTCTTGCGGCTCCGTCGCTCGGGTCGGACGATTGGGAGAGGTCTCAAGAGGGTCCGGGGCCTCCGCCCGCTCGGGTGGCGCGGCCTCCGCTGCCGCGACGTCCGCCCGGTCGGCATCGTCAGCCGGTTCGGTGCGCTCTGCGCGGTCCTGGGGCGTCTCCCGCTCCACGGTCTCCGGTGTCTCAGAGGTCGGGGCCTCCTCCTCGGCTTCGGCCGGAGCCGTCACACCCGCGACCAAATCGGCGAAGCTGTTGCCCACACGCATCTCTGCCGTGCCCGCGCGGCCCTGCACAATCACCCCCTCCTCGCGCGAGAGCCAAAGCAAGATGGTGGCATGAAGTGCGATCGCCACAGCAAGAGCCGCGAGCCAGATCGCCGCGCGCGTCATGGCACCGCCCGTCTGGTGACGATCAGCACCCGCTCCGCGCCCCCGCGCCGCAAGGCTTCGGCCACCCGCAACAGATCCGCCGCCGGCAGCGCGCGGTCGGGGACCACGCGGATCTCTGCCCCCGTCTCGGCGGCCGCAAGATAGTCGTCCGGCGAGGCCACGGCCGCGCCGCGAAACGCGAGCCGTCCATCTGCGTGGATCACGAGTGCATCGGGCGGCTCCCGCCCCTCGAGCGTGCTCGTCTCGACGAGCTCAAGACCGTCCTCGAGCGGGCGCGCGATCGTCCCGGCCACCATGAAGAACACAAGCATCAGAAACACGATGTTGATGAGCGCAATGGTGGGCTCGCGCCCTGTTCGCCGCTGCCGCCGCCTCATCGGGGGGTCAGGACCGAGACGGCGATCCCCTCAACAGCCCGAAGCGCCACGAGAAGATCGGTCAGCCGCTGCGCGGTCACGTCGCCCCGGAGACTGACGAGGAGCGGGGTCGTCGCCTCGCCGACCAACGCCCCGATCTCCGGCGAGAGCGCACCGATCTCCAGCGGCACACCGTTGAGCGAGAGCGCCTCCGGTTCAAGCAGCAGAAAGAGTGGGGCCACACCTGTCGCCGCGGCGGCGACTGCACCGCCGCCCGAAATCTCCACTTCTGCGAATTTCGAGAAAGTGGAGGAGAGCATGAAGAAGAGGAGCAGCAGAAAGATAACGTCGATGAGCGAGGTCATCGACAGGCGTCGCCGCCGCCGTCCCCTCCGAAGCGCGGTCATGCCACGCGGGCGACGCCATCCGGCGCCGCGTTGAGGGGCTGGAGCACCGCAGCGATGGCGCGCTCGGCCGTCACGCGCTCCGCATCCATGCGCCCCTCGAACCAGCTGAGGACGAGCGCGGTCGGCATGGCGACGACAAGTCCCACCGCCGTGGTCAGAAGCGCGACCCAGATCCCACCCGCAAGGATCGAGGGATCGACATTCGCCCCGGCGGCCTGCATGGCCTGGAACGCCTCGATCATCCCGAGTACCGTCCCAAAGAGCCCGAGAAGCGGTGCGAGCTGCGCCACCGAATCGAGAAAGCGAAACCCGCTCTCGAGGCGCGCAAAGCGGATCTCGGCCTCCGCGCGAAGGCGTTCCAGGTCCACTGGCCCGGCCCGAAAGGCCAGAAAGATGACCGGCGCGAGATAGCTCCGCGACTTCTCGAGAACCGCCACGGCCTCCGCCTGATCGCCGCGGTCCCACGCCCGCACCGCTTCCTGGAGGCGGCGGTGTCGGCCGACGCCTGCAGTCGCGAAGTGCCAAAGCTTGAACAGAACGGTGGTCAGCGCCGCAATCGACACGCCGATCAGGCAGAGCACGACCGGTCCACCAAGATCGGCGATCCGCCAGAATGTGTCGACGAGCGCCATCATCCGATGATCTCGATCCCGGTGCGGCTCGACACACCGAGATCCGTCTCACAGGTCGCGGGCGCGAGCGGCGGCGCGGTGCAGGTCTCCGCACCGTTGATCAGAACCCGACCGAGCGCGTCGCACGCCAGATCGCGGACGACAAACTGGCGGACCCGCGGGCGTGCCACCGGCACCGCGCCAAAATCGAAGAGCGTCAGCCGGTCGACCGTCCCTTCCGCATCGAAGAGCACCGTCTCGAACACAAGCGCCTCGATCGGCGCCGCCAGCCCGTTTTCGATCAGAAACGTGAGCGTACAGCCGCTCTGGCTCGACTGCACAGCATTGAGTTCGAGCGACAGCTTGCCCCCACTTTCCTCTGCAGCGGCCGATCCGGCCAGCGCCACACCGAGGCACACGCTCAGCAAAACCCTCATCCCAGCCCCCCTTTGCGGGATACCGGCGCGTCCGCGCCGCACCCAACATCTTCTGATCGGGTGTCACATACCGACGATTGCCTGGCTGACTTCGCTGGCGACGGTTTCGCTTGGATAGGCCCAAAGGGCGGGCAAAGAAAGAGCGAAGCCTTGGCAAGGCCGCGGCAAACCGCCAAAGAGGCAGCACTGACGCCGGAGGCAGGGCCCGTGCTGCGCACATTCTTCTCCTACTACCGCCCCTGGCGCCGCCTGTTCTGGCTGGATTTCGGCTGTGCGGTGGCCTCCGGCCTTCTTGAGCTCGCCTTTCCGATCGCGATCAAAGCCTATATCGACTTCCTGCTTCCGAGCGGCAACATGCCGTTGATCCTGCTCGCGGCGGTCGGCCTTCTGGTCATCTACCTCGTCAACGCGGGGCTTATGGCGGTCGTCGTGTACTGGGGCCACATGCTCGGCATCAACATCGAGACCGAAATGCGTCGGAAGGCCTTCGACCAGCTCCAACGCCTCTCGTTCTCCTATTTCGACCGCCAGCGCACCGGCACGCTCGTCGCCCGCGTGACCCGCGATCTAGAGGAGATTGGCGAGGTCGCCCATCACGGGCCCGAAGACCTCTTCGTGGCCCTGATGACGTTTCTCGGCGCCTTCGTTCTCATGTACTGGATCAACCCGCCGCTCGCGCTGATCACCTTCTGCATTTTCCCGGCCTGCGTCGCGGTCGTCGCGGTGTTCGGCGGCCGCCTGACCAACACCTGGCAAGCGATCTACGCCCGCGTTGCACGCTTCAATGTCCGGCTGGAGGAGAATGTCGGCGGCATTCGCATCGTCCAGTCGTTTGCCAATGAGGCGCATGAGAAAGAGCTCTTCGCGCGGGACAATGCCGGCTACCGCAGAACGAAACTCGACGCCTACCGGTACATGGCGCTCTCGACGACGCTGAATTACATGGGCATGCGGCTGGTTCAGGTTGCGGTGCTGGTCGCGGGTGCGGTCTTTGTCGCCAACGGCTCGCTCACGACGGGTGGGTTCGTCGCGTTCCTCTTGTTTGTCGGCGTGTTCTTCCGCCCGATCGACAAGATCGCCGCGATGATGGAGCTCTATCCGCGCGGCATCGCGGGCTTCAAGCGCTACCAGGAGCTGATGGCGCTCGAACCCGAAATCGTCGACCGTCCCGACGCACGGCCAGCGCCCCCTTTCAAGGGTGAGATCGTGTTCGAGCGGATCCGCTTTCGATACGAACCAACGCTGCCGGTGCTCGAGGATGTCAGTCTCACGATCCGCGCGGGCGAGACGGTGGCCGTCACGGGCCCGTCTGGCGCCGGCAAGACCTCGCTTCTTGCTCTTGTGCCCCGGTTCTACGACCCGCAAGGCGGACGGATCACAATCGACGGCCACGATCTCCAGGACATGACGCTCCGCTCCCTGCGGCGCCAGATCGGCGTTGTCAGCCAGGACGCGTTCCTGTTCGGCGGCAGCCTCCGCGAGAACATCGCCTATGGACGCCTCGGCGCGAGCGAGGCCGATGTCTTGGCGGCTGCCGAAAGCGCGCGTCTCGGCACCTTGATCGACAGCCTGCCGCAGGGCCTCGACACCGAGGTGGGCGAGCGCGGCGTCGCCCTTTCGGGCGGCCAGAAGCAACGGGTCACAATCGCGCGGATCTTTCTAAAGAACCCGCCGATCCTGATCCTCGACGAAGCGACCTCCGCCCTCGATCTCAAAACCGAGCGCGAGATCCAGTCCTCCCTCGATGAGCTGTCGCGGGGCCGCACAACTCTGATCATAGCCCACCGTCCCGAGACGATCCGCACCGCCGACCGGATCCTCACCCTCGAGGACGGCGTCCTTCGCGAGGCGGGGCAGACCACATTCCGCGAGGCCCTTTGAACCAGCCTCTTTGCGAACCTTGTCGCACCCGCCGCGCCAGACCTGGCGAAACGGTCTCAAGGCTAGATCAGCGCCGAAAACAACCATCCGAGGCCGCCCCAATCGTATTGTGTTCGACAGTCAGAGAAGGTCCCAGCAGACTGGCCAAAGGCATTGGTTTGCGTTCAAATTGAACGCAAGTCTGCGTCCCGCCCTCTGTGTCCCTGGCCCTAGAGGAGTGGCTCCAACGCTTGGACCCCCAGGATCGCCAAAGGTCCCAACCCAATTGCGATCTGGCCGGGACCACGGTGTGCCACTGGCCGGGGCTCGCTTTGAGGGCGCACAAAGAGAGGCCAAGCCGCTTTCGCCGCGCGCCCGGGACCGACTATGAACTGAGGGCGCGACCTGCTTTCGGCAAACGTGAGCTCTATGGTCAGCGTGAAGGGCGTCAGCACTGTCTCCCGGCACGCTGCTCCAACGGTGTCTTTGTCCCGTGTGCGCCGACCCGGGCAGCGGGGCATGGCGGGATGCTTGGTTGAGACCTTCGGCCAAACGTCAGCTTTGGACCGCGCATCGGCGTCAGTCGGACAGTGCGCGACGTGGCGCGCTCCGGTCCTTCACTGGCAGCGACCTAAGGTCAGTTGCGTCTAATGTTGTTTCGATACGGGCCGGAGGGCTTGGGGTTTGGCGAGGGGGGTGGGCGGTCCGCGGTGGGGAACCTGACTGGGGGAAGCGGCGGGCCGCTGTGGTGAGCTATGGGAGAGCGCCGGTTCGAGCGTCTGA
>JBCCWM010000262.1:0-6597 GCA_039193505.1 Pseudomonadota bacterium
AAAAGATCAGGCGCAGTCGGTGCAGACCACGCGCGCGATGAACCTGGGCCGAACGATGGAGCGTGCCTCCCAGACAAGGGCGTCGAAGCCCAAGGTCTCGAGGAAGGGTACTGTCGCGGCGACCGGGTCATAAGGCACGTTAACCTCGATCAGGAGCACGCTGTCGGCGTCCTGAATTGTCGGCAACAGCTCGAGCGGCAACGTCTCGTCGGTGTGCTCAGGCGTTGGGTCGCCGTCCGGTTTGGCGATGTAGGACCAGTCGACCAGATACTCGTCCTCCTCCTCGTCGAACGTGACGCTGGTCATCCGCATCCATTTGTCGTCCGGGGAAAAGGGCAGGAGGTTGTCGAGGAGCGTGTACATGTCCTCAAGGTAGGTCGTGTCCAGAAACTCCTTCCGCGAGAGGTTGTCGGCGATGGTGTAGACGGCCTTCGACGTGTGGCTCGAGGAGCGGTAGGCGTCAAACATCGTGAAGCTGAGAAAGAGCCACGAGATCACCAGCGGGAAGGTGAGCACGAACTCCATTGTGACGGTGCCACGCGTGTCGCGGAGGAGATGTTTGAGGCGCATGGGACGTCACTCCGGCTCGTAGACGAAGGCTGAGGTCGAAACGATGTTGAACCGGTTCGCCCCATCCTTCGGCAGCTTCAGGCCGAGCCCGATGCCGGGGAAAATCGTGTCGACCGCGGCGCAAACGCGAACAAACATCAGCTCGTCCGGGCTGCCGGGAATAAAGTTGACCTGCGGGACGATCACGACGCCCGCATTGTCGATCTCGGATGTGTCGATGCAGGCGGCGCTCGTCGTCGGATAGTCGGCCACGTTTTCGATGGAGGACAGTTCGACCAGCACCGTGTCCTCACAGTTGACGAAGAAGACGCCGCGCGCGCAGATCGTGTCGCGGATCTCGGCCCGGACTTCGTCGGGCGTGCCGCCGTCGACATTGCCGAGCCGGAGGTCGCGCATCGCAAAGTCCAGCCCGCGGTCCAGCATGACCGCCTTGGTCATGAGGATGCCCGCCTCAAAGGTCGAAAATGCCGCTGCGACAAAGACCGGAAAGACGAGCACAAACTCGACGGTCGAGCCGCCCTCTTCCGCGCGTCCGCGGCGGAATAGACGTCGCCACCAGGTCATCGGATCAGCTTCACCTTGAAGATCGTGGTTGCGATCTCGTCAAACGCAGCGCGCAGCTCTTCCCCCTGCACGTCATAGAAGTGCGTCTCTTCGTCGGGGTTTGTGGCACAGCTCCGCAGTGCGCCTTTCACCTCCTCCGGCGCGTAGAATGCAATGGTGTAGACGACGACGTCGTGGTCTTTGGCATAATCGCAGAGCGCCGCAAACTGGTCCTCGGCCGTGTTCCCTTCAACGGCGTCGACCCAGTTTGGCGCTCCGCCCGGGTTGGTCTCCGTCGTTGCCAGGACCGGATCCGTCGGGTCCTCGGGGCGGACCTGCCCGGTGATTTGGCCGTCAGTCATCACGACCAGCACTTTCAGCGTCGTCGTCTCGAACCAGTCGCTCGGCCGCTCCCCCGCAAAGCGCTCCGGCACGAACGGGGCGATCGCGTCTCTGGAGGCCGGATCGAGAAGCGCAACACCGTAATAGGTTCCGATGTTGGTCCCTGTTCCGTCATGCATGTTGGTGCTGAGGCGCTGCAGCTCGTCTGAGAGGTTCTGCGCAACCAACTCGTCCTCATTGACGCCGTTCATCAAAGTGATGTCGACGTTGTCCGACGGACACCAGCCCCAATCCATGTTCGTCCAGTCAATTGTCCAGTGATGGAACTGCGGGACTTGGGCGTAGTCTCCGCCGCTCGGCAGTCCCTCGTTGGAGAAGTCGTCGGCGCCAAGTTCGAGGCAGGAGTGATCTGCGTAGTTTGCGCCAACCCCGAGATCGGGATCGGTCGCGACGCCGCCCTCTTCGAGATACACACGCTCGCCGCCAAGGGCGGTGAAGAGATCGGGACCTACGTTGACGCTCCCTGCATACGGAACGATGTTCACTGAGGTTGTGTTGGCCGAGTCCTGGTCGATCACTCGATCGAAGAAATGCTGCGCCGCGTCGATGAGGAAGTCCATGCGGCGCCACTCACCCGGCTCGCACGGGTCGTTTGCGGGGCCGCAGTAGCGCATCGTGCCGGAGATATCGAGCACGACTGAGAGCTCGACGTCCTTGCGCCGCTCTGCCGCGCCGCCCTCGACGATCACGGGCATCGTGGGGCGGCCGATGATCCTCAGAAAAGCGGTGTTGAGCGTGTGGACGGCGTCGGCCACCATCTCGCGCGAGCCAATACCCTCCTCGTCGAGCACTGTCGTGTTGTCCAGCACCTCAACCTCGGGTGTAACCTCATTCCCAACCCAAAGAGCGGAGCGAAAGTACTCAACGACCAGCGCTTCGGCCTCGTCATTGGAGAGATCTTGATCGAGATCGGTCGCCGCGAGCAGTCCGCGATCGAGGGCGTTTTGCATCTCAGCGCGGTGGGTTTCGTGGCGCATCAGATCGATCGCCATCCCCGTGATGACCACCATCATCAGGAAGAGGATGATCGTCATGGGCAGGAGGGCTCCGCGTTCGTCCCGGGAGGCTCTGACGGCCGTTGCCCAAACTGTCTTTGCGTTGACCATACGTTTTGCCCTCTTCGGTGGGTGAAACAAATCAGCGCTCACGCCAAACTACGTGCGTCGGCGCGACCCAACGCAGATGAACCAGTATCTTCGCAACACCGTTGTGATCGCCTGAGTGACGCGTACAGACGCACGCCGAAGCGTTAACCATCTTCGATGATATACTCAATCCAGGCACGAGTAAGATACACATACGCCTATATTAAGGCGTTGGAACATATAGCGCAACGCGTGCCGGGGCGCACTGCATAAGAGAGCAGGAAAACGTTAATTGTCCTTAAAGGTCGCCGATGACGGACAGCGACCCGCCGAATCAGAACGGAATCTCGTCGTCGAGGTCGGTCGGCCCGGAAGGCGCAGGGGCGGAGCTGCCTCCACCAAATGTATTCTCGGGGCGATATCCGCCACTTTGACCGTAACCAGCGCCGGAGCCGCTGTCACGACTGTCCAAGAAAGTCATTTCTCCACGGTAAGGGCGCAGAACGACTTCGGTCGAATACCGATCTTGTCCTGACTGGTCTTGCCATTTTCGTGTTTCAAGCTGACCCTCAACATAGACTTTCGACCCTTTTCGGAGGTATTGCTGTGCAAGGTCGACCAGACGTTCGCTGAAGATCGCGACTGTGTGCCACTCTGTCTTTTCCCGGTTTTCGCCTGAATTTCGATCACGCCACCGCTCAGATGTCGCTATGCGGAGGTTGCAGACCTTCCCGCCGTTCTGAAAGGTGCGCACCTCGGGGTCCGCGCCGAGGTTGCCAATGAGAATCACCTTGTTGACGCTGCCGGCCATATCGTCCTCCGTCCGTTCTCGCACCTGACCGACAGCGATGCACGAAAGCCCATCTCGCTTCAAGGATGCCGCCCGTCGGGGTGACTTCGACGTGGCGCTCAAGTAGAGGTGTCGTGTTCGGTCGGAGGAGGCGGCGGTGCGGTGGGGAATTGTGGTTTTGTGCGGGCTCTGGATGCATTCCACACCTGTGGGCGCCGAGATCATATTCGGTGACCGGTCAAGCTTGCCGGAATACGATCGCTCCCTGATCCGCAAACCCGTGCCCGGGGCGAAGGTGGGCGTCCCGCCGACGCCGAGCGTCTCGCGAAGCGTGGATCGCCCGGGCCTCGCGCTCGATGCCTATGACCCCTCCGCGTTGCGCTCAACGGAGCGGCCCGACAGCCCCTATGCGCCCGTCGCCCGGGCCATGGCGATCCGCCATGGGGTCCCCGTCGATCTCTTCCTGCGGCTGGTGCGCCAGGAGAGCGGGTGGAACCCCAAGGCGCTGAGCCATAAGGGTGCGATCGGCTTGGCGCAGTTGATGCCCGGGACGGCCGACGCGCTCGGCGTGAATCCACATGACCCGCGCGAAAACCTTGAGGGCGGGGCGCGGTATCTGGCCCGCCAATACGCGCGGTTCCGCTCCTGGCGGCTTGCGCTCGCGGCCTACAATGCGGGCCCCGAAGCGGTCGAGCGGTTTTCGGGCGTGCCCCCGTACCGCGAGACGCAAAACTACGTGCGCGCGATCCTCGGCGGCGGCTGATGCGCGGACTTCTTCTGGCCCTTGTGATGCTGTTGCCGACACCTGCCTCGGCGTGTGGGGTCGAGACCGACTGTACGCTCGGCTCGCGCACCTATCGGATCTTTCTGCCCGAGGGCAGTTCCGGTTCGGGCGCGATCGTCTTTGCGCACGGCTATCGTGGCTCGGCCGCCGGCACGATGCGCAACAAGAGCCTCCGTGACCTCGCGGCGCGGCTCGACGTTGCGCTCGTGGCCGTCAAGTCCTTCGCGGAGGACTGGCGCATCCCGGGCGTGCCGGCTGAGCCTGAGACGGATGGTGCGCCCGAACTTGCCTACTTTGACGCGCTTGTCCCCGCCCTGGCGGAGCGGCATGGCATCGACACGGAGCGCCTGCTTTTGACCGGCTTCTCGGCGGGGGGCATGCTCGTCTGGCAGATGGCGTGCGATCGGGGCGGGCTCTTTGCGGGATTTGCGCCGATCGCGGGCACGTTTTGGGCACCGGTGCCCGAGACCTGCGGCAGTGCGCCGGTCCATCTGTTCCACACCCATGGCACGTCGGATGAGGTCGTGCCGCTCGGGGGGCGTCCGATCGGTCGGACGCGGCAAGGCGACGTCGACGAGGCGCTCGCGCTCCTCCGCCGGGCGGGCGGCTATGGCGATGCGACGTCCGTCGCGGCCGAGGGTCTCAGCTGCACAGCCGAGCGCACCAGCGGCGGGCATGTGATGGAGCTGTGCCTCCACAGCGGCGGGCATTCCATGCAGACGTCGTATGTGGAGCGTGCATGGCGCCGGCTCGAAGAGCTCGGCGCCTTCTGACCAAGGCCCGCCTCGCCGATCCTTGCGGCTCGGGGCGCTTTTCAGATAGGAGCCACGCCGTGGCCGCCGGCCGTATCCAGCGATGGGGGAGAGAGTGATGCTCGACCGAAAGCTCGACGAGGACGCGACCGAGGCTGCTGCAGCGCTCTATGGCATCGACCGCTGGGGCGACGGGTTTTTTCGCGTCCTGCCCGATGGCGATGTCGCTCTCCTGAACCCGACGCGACCCGAGATGCCGCCCCTCAGCCTGCCTGCGGTGATCCGAGATCTCGACGACCGCGGCGTGCATGTCCCCGTCCTTCTGCGGGTGAGCGACTATCTCGTGCACGAGATCGACCGGATCAACGCTTGCTTCTCGGATGCGATAAAGCGGGCAGGCTACCGGGGTGCGTATCGCGGCGTTTACCCGATCAAGGTCAACCAGCAGGCCCAGGTGATCGACCGGATCGTCGAGGCGGGGCGCCGTTGGAATTTCGGTCTTGAATGCGGCTCGAAGCCGGAGCTCGTGATCGCGCTGGCGCACCGGCTCCCCCGGGAGAGCCTCCTTGTGTGCAACGGCATCAAGGATGAGGAGTTCATTCGCCTCGCCATGCTCTCCCGCAAGCTCGGCTTCAACACGGTGATCGTGCTCGAGAGCCCGAAGGAGGTCGAGACGGTGATCGCGGTCGCCCGCGCCCTCGATGTGGAGCCGATGCTCGGCGTCCGAGTGAAACTGACCCACAAGATCAGCGGCAACTGGTCGGAGAGCTCCGGCGACCGGTCGACCTTCGGGATGAACACCGACCAGCTCGTCGCCGTGATCGACCGGCTCCGCGCCGAGGGGCTTCTCCACTGTCTGACGCTCCAGCACAGCCACCTCGGCAGCCAGGTGCCCGACGTCAACGATGTCCGGAAGGCCGTGGCGGAGGCCTGTCGGTACTTCACGGAGCTGGCGCGCGAGGGTGCGCCGCTCACCCATCTCGACCTCGGGGGCGGCATGGGCGTGGATTACACCGGTGAGAAAAAGGCCAACGAGAACTCGATCAACTACAGCCTCGAGGAATACTGCGGCAACATCGTCGAGATGGTGACCTACGCCATGGACGAGGCGGGCATCGCGCATCCCGTTCTTGTGACCGAGAGTGGGCGGGCGACGGTCGCGACCTCCTCGATGCTGATCTTCAACGTCCTCGAGGCCACGCTCTACGACGCGCCGGACGCGCCCCGCGCGGAGCCAGGCGATCACCACACCCTCTCCGATCTGACCGCCGTCGGGACTTATGTGACCCGCAAGCGCCTGCAAGAATGCTGGAACGACGCCACCTTTTACCGGGACGAGCTCCGCTCTCTCTTTCGCCGGGGGCAGATCGACCTCCGCCAAATGGCGCGGGCGGAGCGGGTCTATCTGAACTTGATGGCCCGGATCCGCGAGGTGGCCGCCGAGAGCGATGAGGACAGCGATGTCGCCGCGGCGCTCGAGAAGGAGGCGGACATCTACGCCTGCAACTTCTCGCTCTTCCAGTCGCTGCCGGATGTCTGGGCCATCGACCAGATCCACCCGATCGTGCCGCTGCAGATGCTCGACAAGGCGCCGGACCGCCGGGCGATCCTCGCCGACATCACCTGCGACAGCGACGGAAAAGTCGACCGCTTCATCTTGGGCGACGGCAT
>JBCCWM010000263.1:0-6503 GCA_039193505.1 Pseudomonadota bacterium
CCTAGAGAAGCGGAAACAGAGGTCAACATGATCGGCAGAGTTGGGCAGTCGTGCGGATCGGCCGGCATCCGCGCGTGGCGGGCCGTGGCGCCCGCACTTGCTGTGCTGGGGGGGCTCGCCGCGGCTCTCCCGGCCGCGGCTCAACCAGAGATCCTGAGCGCCGATGCGCAACCGCGGTTCAACGCGATCGGGCGGGTCAATGTTGCGGGCTACAACAGGCGGAAGATGTGTTCCGGCACGCTGATCGCGCCCGACCGGGTGCTGACGGCGGCGCATTGCACGCTCGGGCTCTCGGGCCGGCCCGCGGCAGCGGCGGATCTGGTGTTTGTCGCGGGCTGGCGCTCGGGCGAGGCGGTCGCCGTCGCTCGCGCGGCGGACGTTCTGATCCATCCCGAATTTCTGCCGGCCTGGGCGGAGGGGCGGGTGCAGGTCTCGGCCGACATTGCTGTGTTGAGGCTCTCGGAACCGATCCCGGGTGTCGTGCCGATCCCGGTCACAGGGCTCGACCCCGACAGACCGCTCAGCATCGTCGGCTACCGGGCGGACCGACCGCACATCGCCTCGCGTCACGCACCGTGCGGCGTCATCGAGAGGCGCGGAGCTGTGGCGCGGGTCGGGTGTCGGGTGATCGCCGGAACCTCCGGCGCCCCGTTGATCGAGGAGACCGCAGACGGGCCGCGCGTGGTTGGCGTGGTCTCTGCCGCAGGTCCGAGCGGCACTTTGGTCGTGCGGGCAGCGGCATGGCCCCCCGCACGACCCGAACCGTGAGGGCCTAGCCGACCACCTTCGGCATTGTCTCATGAAGAACCGAGGCCTGATCGATGCCCCGCTGCAGGGCAGTGAGCCGCTGGGTCAGTATCAGATCGTCCGCCGGCGTCCACTGTGTGCCGAGGGTCCGCTTAACGGTCGCGATGTCGGGGTAGGAGTTCACCGGCGCCATACCGCAGCCCAGTTGCTCAGCGCTGTTGTTGGCGAATTGGAAGTTGTGCGCCTGACCGTAGGACTTCTGATAAAAGAGCGTCCAGTATGAGAAGAGACCCCAGACAATACACTGACGCTCAAATTTGGTGAGCGGCGGCTCCTCGTAGGGGTGTGTCGGGCTCTTGCACTTTGCGCGCAGGTTGTTGATCTGGCAGAAGCGCACGGTGGTCATCGACGGACCGTATTCGACCGGCAAACCGTGTTGCTTCAGGAAGTCGGAGGCTTCCTTCATCACCTGCATGTTGACCTTCTTCATCTCCATCGGTCCGGTCTGCGCCTCGAGCGGCGCGGCGAGCGGTCGGCTCGCGGCCGGGCCGGAGAAGCTGTCCCAGGCGATCTGCAACAGGTCGTGGAGGAGGACGACGGAGCGTTTGAAGCCGCGCCCCTTCTGGCCCAGCATGATCAGCCAGCGGAAGGAGGGTTTTTCGGGCAGATACGTGAAGTACACCTTGCGCGTGCCTTGAGCCTTTTCGCTCAGCGCGCCCAGCCAGTCATAGTGGCGGACCTTGGTCGGATCGGGGTAGAGCGCGTGCTTGGTGACCTCCAGCGCGATCTCGATGCCGCGGTTGATGCTGAATTCAACGGCGCGGGAGCGCGCGGCGCACATTGCCATCTCGATCTCGTAGGCGCGCCAGTTGTAGGCTTTCATGCACCAGACGAAATGCGTGACCATCTCGTCCCAGGTCCCGAGAAAGTCATACGCCACGCGGTTCTGCAGCATGCGCTGCGCCTTGTCCGGAGGGGACATGACGTGGCGGCGGATGGCCTGCTTCAGGCGGGGCTTGATATCCCCGTACTCGAAGTCGTCCCAGACCTTGATCCGAACGTCATAGGCGATCCGACCGTAGACGAAATCGACGGCTTGCTCGGTCGGATGGAAGGGTCCGCTCGGAACGCGCAGGTTGGCGGGAACGTTGTCGGCTTTGATGACTTCCAGGGCCATGCTGGTTTCCTCAACTAAGGTGATGGCCGCATGTTTGCGCTGGTCTGTGGCTCAACACCGGCCAGAACTGGGCGTGTTCGGACACATTTTGCGGCCAAAAGGCGGCACGTTTCAGAACAGTTTATGGCGGCACACGGGTGCCTGCCGCCAATCCACCAATTTCTCTGTAGATCAGTTCCATATCGGAGACAACCATCACGAAAGCCGGGCCGGCGCTGTCTCAATCGCTTCGCCAAGGCCACCCGGATCCCTCACCTGAAGAGATGCGCAAAGGTGGCCAAAGAGTGTCCGTGCAGGCCGGTTCGCCGGAGTGTGCCCTCTCCGGCGCGTTGCTCCCTCGTGGACTTGCCGAGCCGGGCCGTTTTGTGGAGCGTGTAAGCGGCGTCCAAACCGTGCTCGACCGCCATCGTGACGCCCATCGCATCGGATCGAGACGGTCCGCTCTCTCGTCGCGCCTAATCCGCAAGCGCTCAACGAGACGGCTCAGTTGGTTGCAGCTTGAGGTGAGGTGCGGGGTGACGGCTCGCCGGAATGCAGCGACCTCACCCCAGACCGAACAGCCGGCGCGGTGGAACCGCCCGAGCTGCATGCGTTCCAAGCCGTCCTGGAGGATCGGTTGGGAGGGCTCAGTGCCGGTTTGATCGTCGCAGGCGAGAACCACGTTGCAGTGGTTCATGAACCAGCTCACGACAGGCGTGCCCGGGGAGTGAGGCGCATCGGAGGTGGGTATGACAGGGGGCCGAGCCGCTCTTCGACGGCGCTGCAAGCTGAGAGCATTGCCAGGATCTGATCGAGATCCGCGTCGGAGGACATGAAGGCAGGCACGCTGCGCCGGCTCTTCCGACTGTGTGCCGGCGCATCCGTAGGGATCATCTGCAGATCGTCAGGCACGTCAGATGTTCGACATCGCGATCGACGAGCGCTGGTTTTCGGGCGAGCGTGCTGAGCTCCGTGCTTTCGAGGTCGGCAACTCCGTTTTGAATCTGCGCCAAGGCATCGTTGGCGGACCGCAGATCGACGCGCTCGAACGGGCCGGACCCGAACACGCGGGTCAGGGCCAGGATAGATTCGCAGTGGACCGTGGCTCCCCAGAGACCGGCCGGAGGGTTCATCGCCTCGGGTCATGCGACGGCGAGCCGAGCCGTGGGCCAGCTCTCCAATGGGCCGAGCGCGCAAAGGCGGGGGCGTCATGGCGACTGCCGCCAATAGATCCTCTCACCCACGACCGTCCTGCGGAGGAGCGCCGGTCCTGGCTCAAGAGGACCGACCATCCGGAGGACAGAACGCACGCCCCAGTTCACGAGCGTCGCCGCAGTTACACCTTTGGTGGAGCCATGACGGGGCTCCAACGGCCGGACCACATAAATGCCATGGATGTCGGCCGGGCACCGGGTCTGGCCGGTGAGGCCAGCCCGCATCCGATCCAGCACTGACCCGGGCGCCGTCCTCGATCGATCCCACGCAGCGGACGCCGCCCCAGTGTGGGGAGCGGTTGTCCGTGGCGGTCCATCGGCCCTCAGAATGTGCGAGGCGCATGGAGGTGGTGTGTGCAGTGACCGTCTTGACCCAGCGCTCCGGCAGATTGTCGACAGGGCCAGCGTGACCCAGACATGGACCCTCGGTCTTGGCTTGCGTCCCCTTCCTCAGGGATCCGCATGGGGTGACCGCTGCCGCGCCGTGGCAGAGCTAGCGCCGGCGGCAGTGCTCGAGAAACGCCTGAACCTTCGGGGAGCGGTGGAGGTCGACATGGGTGACGATCCACGAGGTCACGTGCCAGGCCGGGTCGCGCGGCAGAACCTCCACCAGTCGCGGATCGTTTTGCGCCGTGTCGAGGGGAACAAACCCGAGGCCTATTCCTGCCCCGATGGCGTCCGCAACAGCGGCCCCCCGGTCCGCAACGAGCGCGAGATGCGGTTTGTCGACGAGAGCTCGGAGCCAGCGTTCGGGAGGGCTGATGTTCGGGTGGCCCTTCGGAAGGATAAAGCGATGGTCCGCGAGGCTCTCGGCGGTCGGCAGCCCGTAGGTGTCGATGTAGATGGTGCTTGCAAAAAAACCAAGACGGAGCGGTTCGTGCGGCAGCGCGACGTAGTCGGGCTCCGACGGGCATGGGCCGAGCCGAAACGCAACATGGGCCTCCCCCATCTCAAGCCGCAACAGCTTGTGCGACGCGCGGAACGTCACCTCGATCTTTGGGTGGAGCTTCGTGAACTCCGCAATCTGGCTCAGAACCAGTGGCGATTGGGCCTCGGTCGCTGTGACGATCAACGGGCCGGACAGGGCGTCCTCCTGGCTGAAGGCGCGCCGACGGACCTGTTCAAGGCTGTCATCGGCCTGATCGGCGATCCGCATGATGTCCTGACCGAGCTCGGTGGCTGTGTAGCCGAGCGTGTGGCGCTGAAAGAGCTTGCCACCGATATAGGCCTCGAGCGCATCGATCCGCCGGTGGATCGTGGCGCGATGCACGCCAAGGGCCTCTGCGGCCGCGCTCACGGTTCCGCGCCGCGCAACTTCGGCCGCCGCCCGGACCTCATCCCACATGGGGGCCGCACCGGGATCGTGTTTGAAAGGGTCGGGCGGGGTCATGGGGCTGGTGATAAATTAAAGTATACATAAGCGTTGGTGATCTAAAAATTCACTTAAATGAAGAAGGTATCTTGACGCATACGCATGCAAAGGTGCGTCTCTTGAGCCTGTGCCCCCCGTCTCGCAAGTGACCGAAAGCTTCTTCGCCCCCGAGACATGATCGGACCGGCTCACTGGACCTCGCTCGTGTGTCTGGATCTGCAGCGTCGCGCAAGCCTCACTCGATGCTGATCGAACGTGATTGGTGCATCGAGCGATCGGCACTGTAGCGATTGTGCAACGGCTCCGCACTTCACGCGGGCCACGTTGAGGGAGGACGGACAATGATGGTCGCTGGTCGCGCGCTCGGCTGCGCAAGGGTTCTCGCACTGCTGGTTTTGGTCTCGCTGGGGCTGACCCAGGGAGCGCAGGCGCAGGACGCACGCGCCGTCGAAAGCTTCGGACCGGCGCCGACCGTGCCGGAGGGACCGCTCTCGGAGGAGCTCAAAGCCGCGCTCCGCGTCGTGTTCGTCGACAGCCTCGAGCAATCGAGCTGGGGGCCGGACCAGGCCATCGCACTCGATCAGATTGCACAATCCAAGGATCCGCGTCTCGCTTGGGTGATCACCGACATGATGCGCTTCACCTGGCAGCGCCAGTTCGACGACGCGCTGGCCGACGCGGCCGCCACCCTTCTCGGGATGGAGCTCACGACACCGTTTCGGTGGGGTGAGATCACAGACCACCTCATCGCGTGGGACATCCCGAGCTACCCCGGATACCTGGACACGAAGCGCGCGATCTTTACCAATTTCGTCCCCGGATGGGAGCGGATCTTTGTCGAAGGAAAGATCGATTGGCGTCTGGTCTCCTGGGGCGGTGTTCCGATCGACAACCGCCCCTATGACCGAACCGACATCCGGTGCAACTGCATCCCGGCCGCCGACAATCCGGAGGTGAGCACCGCCGCCGAGGCGACCTGGCTCAAAGACGACGACATCGTCTTCGGAGTGGAGGTCAATGGCGAGACCCGGGCCTATCCGCGCCGCATCATGGAAGTGCGCGAGATGGTGAACGACACACTCGGCGGGCGCGATCTCGGCATTCCCTACTGCACCCTCTGCGGGGCGGCGCAGGCTTATTTCACCGACGACCTGCCGGCGGGGGTTGAGCGACCGGTGTTGAGAACCTCGGGGCTCCTGATCCGCTCAAACAAAGTGATGTACGATCTGACCACCTACTCGGTCTTCGACACGTTCCTCGGCCATGCGGTCACGGGTCCACTCGCCGAGAAGGGGATCCGCCTCAGTCAGGCGAGCGTCGTCACGACCGACTGGGGCACGTGGAAGGCGCAGCACCCGGACACCACCGTTCTGGTCGAGGCGCTCGCACTCGGCCGCGATTTCGACTTCCGCAACGGTCGCGATGCCAACGGACCGATCTTCCCGGTGGGCGATGTCGACCCGCGCCTGCCCGTGCAGGAGGATGTTCTGGGTGTCGTGACACCTTCCGGCACGCCCATCGCGTTTCAGCGGAGCAAGGCTTTCGCCGCGCTCAAGTCCGGCGCGGAGATCGTCTTCGAAGATGTCCGCCTCGAGCTCGACGCGGGCGGCATTCGGGCAAAGGGCCCGGGCGGCAGCGATCTCGGCAGCCACGAGGCGTTCTGGTTTGCGTGGTCCCAGTTCCACCCCGGCACGGCGCTCTGGACTCAGTGATCCGGGCCTGCGGCGCTTGGGGTGTGGGCGAAGCAACGGTGACGGCGTCGCCGGCGCGCCACATTGGAGGACCCTCTCAGTCCGAACATCGGAGCTTCTCTGCCCCCAGCGCCGCGGATTTAGCCCCGGACGACCCTCAAGAGCGCGCTAGAGGTCGCGCCCCCCTCGCCGGCCCCGGTCATTTGAGGTGGGCTGAGAGGAGCCAGGCGAATTTTTCGTGGATGCGGCCGCGCTCGATGCAGAGGTCCTGGGTGAGGAGGTCGCCATGGGTCTCGGCGATGTCGGCCGCCCCGGTCAGCGTC
>JBCCWM010000264.1:0-6502 GCA_039193505.1 Pseudomonadota bacterium
AGTTCCTCGATCCGTCCGGCCCGCAGGACGGCGATGGCGTCGCCATAGGCGGCGGCGTAGCCGAGATCGTGCGTGACGATCAGCGCGGCGAAGCCCGCCTCGCGCTGGAGGTCGGCGATCAGGCGCGCGGTGTGTTTTTGCGTGGCGGCGTCGAGCGCCGAGAGCGGTTCGTCGAAGAGCACCAGGGGCGGCGCTGCGATGAGGGCACGGAGGATGCCGACGCGTTGGGCCTGGCCGATGGACACCTCGCCCGGGCGACGCTCGAGGATGTCGGGCGCAAGTTCGAGGCCGGCGCACAGGCGCGCCAGGCGGTGTTCGGGGATCGGCGCGCGGCCGAGGGGCTCGGCGACGGAGCGGCGGAGCGTAAGCGCCGGGTTGAAGGCGGCGCGCGGCTCTTGCATGACAAGGGCGGGGCGGCAGGCGGTCACGGGCTGACCGGCCCAGGTGATGGTGCCCGCGCTCGGGCGGAGCAGGCCGAGGATCGCCGCGATCAAGGTCGATTTGCCGGCACCGCTTTCGCCCACGACGGCAAGGGTTTGGCCGGGGCTGAGGCTGAGCGACACGTCCTGGAGCGTCTGCGTGGCGCCGCGGCTGACAGAGATCGCCGCCACGCTCAGCATGGCAGGGACAGCCAGTTCCGGTGCGCGGCCAGGAGGCGCGCGGCCGGTGTCTGGGGTGCGTTGAGGAGGGTTTCGGTGGCCGCGTCCTCGACAATGCGGCCGGCCTCCATGACCATCAGGCGCGCCACGCGGCTGGCGGCGAGGCCGAGATCGTGGGTGATGAGGAGGAGGGCGGTCTTTTGACCCGCCAGGACGTCTTCGAGGAGACCCATGGTTCGGGCGGCGACGACGGGGTCGAGAGCCGAGGTGGGCTCATCCGCGACAAGGAGATCGGGGGCGCCGATCAGGGCCATGGCGATGACGAAGCGCTGCTGCATTCCGCGGCTCCAGCCCCAGGGGCGCCGGCGGAGGTCGCCGCCTTCGATCTTGAGCGCCTGGAAGAGCTTCTGACGCCGGTCTGGGTCGGGGGGCAGTCCGAGCGCGTCTTCGGCCTCGCGCCAGTGAAACGCCATCGAGCGGAGCGGGTCGAGCGCCTCATCGGGGCTCTGGGGGACGTGGGCGACGCGCGTGCCCTCCGCGCGGAGGGTGTCGACGAGGGCGTGACCAAGCGTTGACTTGCCCGACCCGGAGGCGCCGACGAGGCCGACGCGGGCGCCGGGCGCGATCTCGATCGAGGTCGGGTGGAGGATGGTCCGGCCCGAGCGCACTGCGCTGAGGCCGGACACGGAGAGCGTCATTCGGCGAAGGCCGTCTCGTGTGTGACCCAGTAGGTCTCGGTCGGGTGCACCGCGTAGCCGGTGAGGCCGGCGCGGGCGACGTTGACCTGGGCGACGTGGAACACGGGGATCAGGGCGCCGTCGGCTGCGATGATCCTCTGCACCTGGTCGTAGATCTCCTTGCGGGCGGCCTGGTCGAAGGTCGTGCGCCCCTCATCGAGGAGTTGGTCGAGCTCGGAGTTTGAGTAGCCCCCGGCATTCGAGCCGCCATCGGATTTGACGAGCGCCTCGAGGACGGCCCCGGGGTCGCCCTGGGGCGTCGTGACCCAGGCCTGGAGGAAGAGATCGGCCTCGCCCGCGGCGATGGCGTCGTTGCTGGCACCGTACTCGCCGATGGAGATGTTTGCGGTCACGCCGATGGCCTGGAGGAACGCCTGGGTGAGCTCAGCGCTCGGCGGCAGGGCGGCCCGGCTGGCATAGGTGACGATGTCGATCTCGAGCGGCTCACCGTCGAGGGTCCACTGCCCGCCTTCCTTGACGGCGCCGGCCTCGGCGAGGAGCGCTTCGGCCCCGGCGGGGTCGTAGACCGGCGGGATGTCAGCGGCCCAGCTTTTGCCGGCGGGGTAGATCGTGCCGGCGGGGACGCCGCCAACGCCCGAGAGCGCGGCGGCGACCAGACCCTCGCGGTCGATCGCCATGGAGACCGCGCGGCGGATCAGCGGGTTGGCGAGCGGGCCGCTCGCCGCATTGACGGTGTAGAAGTAGAGCCGCGCGGTTGGGGCGGTGAAACCGAGGGCGCCGGTTTCCTGGATCCGCTCGAAATCCGCTTCGGGGTAGTTGATCACCAGGTCAACCTCGCCGGCCTCGAAGGCAAGGGCGGCGGTGGCGGGGTCGCCGGCGACGACGACGCGCACCTCCTCAAGGCCCGGGGTCCCGAGCCGGTAGTCGGGGTTCGCGACGGCGCGGTAGAGTTGCTCGGGGATGGCCTCCGCGAAGATGTAGGGGCCGGTGGCATTGATCGGGAAGTCCTCGGACGGTGCGCCGAGGACCGCGATCCCGGGCTCCGACAGGGTCCAGGGGAAGGCGGCGTTCGGGGTGTTGGTCTCGAAGACGATCGTGGTGTCGTCCTCGGCCGACATGCCGGCCAGATCGAGGAGTTTCGCGATCCGGGCGTTGTGGCCCGGGTGGCCTTCTTCGGAGATCGCGGCAATCGCCTCAACGACGGCCGCCGCGGTCACCGGGGCGCCGTCGTGGAACGTGAGCCCGTCGCGGAGCGTCACGCGCCAGGTTGTCGGGCCTGACTGCTCGATCCCCTCTGCGACCCGCGGGTAGAGATTGAGGTCGTAGTCGATCCCCATCAGCGTTTCGGTGACGCCGGTCTGGTTCGACATCCAGCCATTGTACCCGGCGCGCGGGTCGGGCACTTCGGCCGTCGGGCCGAAGGTGACGGACACGGAGAGCGTCGTGTCCTCTGCCGCAGCGGGCAGCGCGGCGCCGAGGGCGGTGAAGAGAGCGAAGGCGAGCCTCGGGAGGAGTGATGTCATGCGGGGTCCTCAGATCTGCGGGGTGGCCCGTTTGTCGCGGGCCAAGGTGCGCGTCTCCGCCTGGGAGAGCGATGCGAGAATGTCGTCGGGGCTGACGCCTCTGGCTCGTTTGAGCGCCCAGACCCGTTTGACGGAGGCGGGCGACCAGGGCAGTACCGCCTCGGAGAGCCACTGTCGGAGCGGTGCGGGAAGCGCATCGAAGGTGCGCATCGGGTCGGCGGAGCGGCGGCGGCCGCGGAGGCGCGTCGCGCCGATGTTGTGTGATCTGCGCATCTGGACAGGCAGAGACCGACAGTTGGAATGACCTTCTTACGCAACTAGCGTTGTTACTTGAGATGTGCAACAACAGAAGTCGGACGGGTGGCATCGCCGGAGGATCTCAGCCGTGAAGCGAAACGGTCGTCTGTCCCTTGCCCTCCACACGCTCGGCCATATGGCAGGCGATCCGGATCGGATGCGCACCTCGGCCGAGATCGCCGCCCATGCTGGGACCAACCCGGTGGTGGTGCGCCGGGTTCTCGGGCGGCTGCGGGATGCGGGGCTTGTCGTCTCGGAGAAGGGCCATGCCGGGGGGTGGAGGCTTGGGCGCCGGCCGGATGGCATCACGTTGGCCGATGTCTATCTCGCGCTCGACGAGAAGCTTGTGGCCTCTCCGGAGGCTGTGTTTGCCTCCTCCTGCTCTGTCGAGGGTGCGCTGCATCGGCGTGTGGCGGATGTGCTCGAAGACGTGGAGCGGCGGCTTGTGGGCCGGCTGGGAGAGACCTCGATCCTCGATGTCCGGAACGGGTGAGTCACCGGATCGCGAGATCCTGGCGGTGGAGATAGGTGGTCACCTGCGGCCGACCTTCGCGCCCGACGCGGGCGGCCACGCGCTCCGACCAGGTCGTGGCCGTGTTGCTCCGCGCGGCGTAGTAGGCCTGGACATGCTGGTCGTATTCCGGCGGTGCGCCGCCCGGCGTGTAGCGGTCGGTCATCATGATCGCGTCGAGGGGGAGGCGCGGCTTCGGGGGCGGTGCCTCGTCGGGCCAGCCGAGGCAGAGACCGAAGAGCGGGAAGGCGAGGGGCGGGAGGTCCAGGAGCTCCCCGATCGGCTCGATGCCGTTGCGGATGGCGCCGAGAAAGACACCGCCGAGGCCGAGCGACTCGGCCGCCAGCAGGACGTTCTGGGCGAGCATGCCCGTGTCGACGGAGCTGAGGATCACCTGCTCGAGATAGCCTGACATGAACGCCGTGCCCTCGGCGGCGCAGACGGCCTCGGTCCGGCTCCAGTCGCCTATGAAGACGAGGAACTCGGGTGCCTCGAGGATCCAGGGCTGGCGGGCGGCATGGTCGTGGATCGCTTCGCGGAGCGCGCGGTCCTGCACGCGGATGATGCTGTAGGGTTGGAGATGGGAGGAGGTCGAGGCCCAGCGCGCCGCGTCGAGCACGGCGAGGAGCGTCTCCTCGGGGATTGGCTCGTCGGTGAACTTTCGGATTGAGCGGTGGCGGGCGATGAGGTCGATGACGGGGGTCACGGCGGCTCCAATGTGGCGTCAGGTTTTGGGTGGCGCCGGTTTGCGCGGCTGTCCAGGGCGATGGGCCTCGCTGCTCGCAAAAGCGGCGGCGTGCCCCTCCTGTCGGCGGCCCGAGGGGGGATGATGTGTGTGGACGCCGGCCCGCGCCATCCGCGGTTTGGGACGGGGGGCAGACTGCGCTCGAGCGCTGGGTCTGGACGGTCCCTCTGCCGGCGGTCGCGTGCCGCGTTTCGACCGGGATGCGCGGATCGGTCTTGGCGTGGGGCGGAACGTCGGTGCTCGTGTGGTGGGGCTTATGCTGATGACGTGTCGGACCGGGGGGGACCTGCGGCCCGGGAGGGGCCGCAGGCGTGGGTTAGGCGACGTCGGTGACGAGGCCGGCGCCGACCGTGCGGCCGCCTTCGCGGAGCGCGAAGCGGACGCCTTTCTCGATGCCGACGGGCCGGCGGAGCGTGAAGCCGATCTCGGCCCGGTCGCCCGGCATCACGGGCAGGTCGTTCTCGACCGAAATCTCTCCGGTCACATCGGTGACGCCGAAGAAGAACTGCGGACTGTAGCCCGTCGAGAACGGCGTGTGACGGCCGCCCTCTTCGCCGGTGAGGACGAAGATCTCGGCCCGGCCCTCGGAGAAGGGTCGGATCACGCCCGGCGCACTCAACACTTGGCCGCGGCTGACCTCGTCGCGCTTGAGCCCGCGGAGGAGCAGGCCGACATTCATGCCGGCCCGCGCCTCGGGCACATCGCGGCGGAAGGCCTGGGTGCCGGTGACCGTCACCTCGGCGTCGCCGGCGCTGAGGCCCACGACCTCCACCCGGTCACCGACGCGGACGATGCCGCGCTCCACCCGGCCGGAGACGACCGTGCCGCGCCCCGGGATCGTGTGCACGCCCTCGATCGGCATGAGGAACGGGCTTGTCACATCCCGCACGGGGTCCGGGATGTGGGTGTCGAGCGCATCCACAAGTGCCACCACAGGGGCGACGTCGGCGTGATCGGCATCGCCGGCCCGCACCGCCGCAAGCGCCTTCAGCGCGGAGCCGAAGACGAAGGGCGTGTCGGGGTAGCCGTTGGCCTCGAGGAGGGCGCCGATCTCCATCTCGATCAGCTCCGCCATCTCGGCCCGGTCCCCCTCGGCCAACATGTCCATCTTGTTGACGAACACCACGAGATGTCCGACGCCCACCTGCCGCGCGAGGAGGACATGCTCCACCGTCTGCTTGGCGGCGCCTTCGGTGCCGTCGATCAGCAGGATCGCGCCGTCCATCTGGGAGGCGCCGGTGATCATGTTCTTCACGTAGTCGGCGTGACCCGGGCAGTCGATGTGCGCATAGGAGCGCGTCTCGCTGTCATAGGTGATGTGGCTCGTGTTGATGGTGATGCCGCGGGCCTTTTCCTCGGGCGCCTTGTCGATTTGATCGAAGGAGAGCGCCTCGCCGCCGGTGCGCAGCGCCTGAACTTGGGTCAGCGCTGCCGTCAGCGTGGTCTTTCCGTGATCGACATGCCCGATGGTGCCGACATTCACATGCAGTTTGGTCATCGTCCTTTCTCCGTTTTGGGGCCCCCTCCGCTGGCCAAGCGGGTGGGGCGGTGGCATCGGCGCGCCAATTCGAGTGTGGGCGGGGGGGTCGCCCAGATGCAGAAAACCCCGGAGGCGTCGGCCATCCGGGGTCCATATCAGGGCACCAACGGGGAGGCCGCAGCCTCCCGGATCAGATCAGAGAGGCAGGGGGCAGTCGCGTCCGTACGATCCCGCGACGGCGTCAGCCGAGGCGGTGTGCTGTGGCGCAAAGATCGTGCGGGCGGTCATGTCCGGTCTCTCCTTTGAGACGGTCACATACGCTGTCAGGCTGCGGTTTTCAAGGTGCGGCGGTGGCGGGCAGTGGGTCGGCTTGCCTCGACGAGTTCGGGTTAGCATCTGCATTCTACTGTGGCTCCGTGCTATCATGATCTTCTCGCCCCACAAAAGCGGGGGGTTTGTTCTCAGCACCTCGCGCGGGAAATGCGGGAGGTTTTTTGTATGGAGGCATTGTATCGCCCCCTGTGTGGATGCCCCTTTGGGGTCGAGGTGCTTTTGGATGTCTGAGCCGAGAGATCGCTGCGGTCATGTGTTAGGCCTTTTGTGCGGGGCTTGAGTGTATCATGACCGCTGGCCGGTATGGTGAAACGCG
>JBCCWM010000265.1:0-6480 GCA_039193505.1 Pseudomonadota bacterium
CAATGGTCGAGCCAACGCCACTGGCACAGCCACGAAGATGAGTTCGTCTACGTTCTGGACGGGGAGGTCGTCCTGGTCGAGGAGACCGGCGAAACCCTTCTTGGGGCCGGCGACAGTGCCGCGTTTCCCAAGGGCGCACCGAACGGCCATCACTTGGTGAATCGCTCGTCACGCGTGGCGACCTACCTCGAGATCGGCACGAACGACCCAAAGGACGTTGTGACCTATTCCGACATCGACATGATGACGGAGGAGGGCGGGGGCGGGTTCACACGCAAGGACGGCACACCCATTGTCGAGTGACCGCTTCAGGCGGCGCGGGCCAGGTCGGCGATCAGGCGGTCCATAAACGCGTCGCAGGCGGCGAGTTCGGATCGGGCGATGAACTCATCGCCCTGGTGGGCCTGCTCGATCGAGCCCGGCCCGCAGACGATGGTGGAATAGCCCCCATCCTGAAACTGGCCGGCCTCGGTTGCATAGGAGACGACATGCGTCCCGTTGTCGCCGGTCAGACGTCGGGCGAGGGCCTCGGCCGCGCCGTCGCGTTCGGCGCGGCACCCGGGCACGGAGCTTGCGACCTCGACCGACACGCCGGCCGAGGGCCTGACGGCGCGGATCTCGGCGTCGATCTCGGCGGCAAACGCCCGGTAGCGCGCAATCCAATCCTCGAGCGGCTCGGTTGGCAGACCACGGATATCGACAGAAAAGGCGCAGTCCCGCGCCGTGATGTTGTGGGCCGTCCCGCCTTCGACACGACCGACATGGAGCGTCGTCCAGGGGGGCTCGTAGCCAGTGCCGAGGCCGGCCGCGGCGGCCGCGTTCTCACGGCTCTGCGCGTCGACCCAAGCGATCAGCCGAGCCGCCGTCATCACAGCGGACACGCCTTGGTGCATCAGGCTCGAGTGGACTTCATAACCCCGGACGTGAGTGGCGATCTCGCAGATAGACTTGTGCCCCGTGACGACCTGCATCCCGGTCGGCTCTCCCACGATCACGGCGGCGGCCGGGGCCAGGTCCTCGCGCATTCGGGCGATCAGGGGAGGGGCGCCGAGGCACCCGACCTCCTCGTCATAGGAGAAGGCCAACTGGATCGGGCGCGCGATCCCTGCCGAAAGCATGCGCGGCACTGCGGCGAGCGCCGATGCAAGAAACCCCTTCATATCGCATGTGCCGCGCCCATAGAGGCGCCCGTTGCGCTCGGTCAGCGCAAAGGCATCCGATGTCCAGTCCTGTCCAACGACCGGCACGACATCCGTGTGCCCCGACAGGATGACACCACCTGCCACGGAGGGTCCGATCTCCGCATAAAGCCCGGCCTTCTCTCCGCTGGCGTCCGGCACGCGCACAGCCGAGATGCCATACCCCGCCAAATACGCCTCGACATAGGAAATCAGGTCGAGGTTGGAGCGGTCGGAGACCGTTTCGAAGGCCACCAAATGGGCCAACACGTCCTCGCTTGTCTGCCGCGCCTGCATGAATGCGTCTCCTCTCGACAGCACAAAGCATGGAGAGGTCGGGCTCGCGCGGTCAAGACGGAAGGCCGCCCCGTGCGGCACTGCGGTCTGGTGCGCGCGGTCCTGCCCAATTGTGATCTCTCCATGAAAGCTCCTGCTAAAAAAGAGGCGACGCTCGCAAAGAAGTGTTGGCCAGCTCTTCGGAGGGATGGCACCGAACACTCTGCCGCTTGCCACAGTCCCGAAGTCGCGTAACATCCGGGCGTTCGCTGCTATTGGCAGCCAAATCAAATGACAGGGATCGGATCATGAAAAAACGGATCTTTCTGGCCGGCACTGCCGCGCTGGCGCTCGCCGCCGGCGGTGCTGTCGCGGAGCGGGCCTCCGATGGGCAGCTCAACATCATCTATTGGCAGGCGCCCTCGCTTCTGAACCCGTATCTCTCTGGCGGCACCAAGGAGCTCGAGGCTGCGTCGCTCGTGATCGAACCGCTGGCCCGCTACGACAACACCGGCATGATGGTGCCCTATCTCGTCGACGAGATCCCGACGGTCGAGAACGGGGGCATCTCCGAGGATCTGACGACGATCACCTGGACGCTGTCGGAGGGCATTCTCTGGTCCGATGGGAGCCCACTGACCGCCGAAGACGTGGTCTTCACGTGGGAGTACTGCACCCATCCCGAGGGCGGATGTGCGCAGGCATCGAACTTTACCGACGTGACGGCGGTCGAAGCCGTGGACGCCGACACTGTCACAGTCACCTTCGGTGTGCCAAAACCCTTCCCGTACGGTCCCTTCGTCGGCGCTCAGTCCGCGATCATTCAAAAGGCCCAGTTCAGCGACTGTCTCGGCGCCAAAGCGGTCGAGTGCACCGATCAGAATTTTGCCCCGATCGGCACCGGCCCCTTCGTGGTGACGGAGTTCAAAGCCAACGACGTGGCGCTCTTCGAGGCCAACCCGAACTTTCGCGATCCGGCAAAGCCCGCCTTTGCAACTGTTCTCTTCAAAGGGGGCGGGGACGCCGCCGCCTCGGCCCGCTCCGTTCTGGAGACGGGAGAATTTGACTATGCGTGGAACCTGCAGGTCGAGCCCGAAGTGCTCTCCCAAATGGCGACCGCCGGCAAGGGCCAGGTCGTCTCGGCCTTCGGGACGTCGGTCGAGCGGCTGATGGTCAACTTCACCGACCCCGACCCCGCCCTCGGGGAAGAGCGTGGCACGGTCGCGCACCCGCACCCCTTCCTGACCGATCCTGCGGTGACGCGCGCACTCAGCCTCGCGATCGAGCGGGAGATCCTGGTTGAAGCGGGCTATGGCGCCGCCGGTCAGGTGACCTGCAACGTGCTCCCGGCGCCGGCCGCCTACAACTCCACCAACAATGACTGGTGCAAGACACAGGACATCGCCGAGGCGAACCGGCTCCTCGATGAGGCAGGCTGGGTCATGGGCAATGACGGTGTCCGCACAAAGGACGGGGAGCGCTTGTCGGTTCTCTACCAGACATCGACGAACTCCGTCCGCCAGGGCACTCAGGCGCTGATCAAGCAGATGTGGGCCGAGATCGGCGTGGAGACGGAACTGCGCAACATCGATGCGTCGGTCTTCTTCGGTGGCGATCAGAGCTCGCCCGATACGTTCCAGAAGTTCTTCGCCGACATTGAGATGTACACCAACAACTTCGACGGCACCGATCCGGAGAAGTACATGGCGAACTGGGCCTGCTCCGAGATCCCAAGCCCCAGCAACCAGTGGCTCGGCGACAACATGCCCCGCTTCTGCACCGAGGAGTACGACGCGCTGGTGGCGGAGTTTGGAAAAACCGCTGGCCTCGAGGCGCGCGCAGAGATCGCCATCAAGATGAACGACATGCTGATGGAGGCCGGCGCGATCATTCCTCTCATCCACCGTGGCGGGGTCTCGGCCCACGCACTGTCGCTTGGGGGGGTCTTGATGAACGAGTGGGACAGCGAGCTTTGGAACATCGCTGACTGGCACCGCGTCGACTGAGGGCACCGACCGGCGCCGGCGCAGGGAACCTGCGCCGCCTGGGGCGAAGGCCCCAGGCGATCCGAGCTTGCTCGGATCGGCGCCTTGCACCCAGCCCCGGCCGTCGGGCCGATCCCCGAGAGACCCCTTGGACATCTCTCCTCCCACATGAGCTGGATTTGAGCCCTTGCTGACCTACACGCTCCGGCGGCTTCTCTTCGCGATCCCAACGCTTCTGGCGATCAGTTTCATCATTTTCGCGATCCTGGATCTCTCTCCGGGAGATCCGACCGGAAACCTGCCCTTGACGATCCCGCCCGAAGTGCGAGAGCAGATCCGGCTGTCGCTCGGTCTCGGCGAGCCGTTTCCGATCCGCTATCTCAAGTGGTGCCAGCAGTTCTTCGTGAATGAGCCGCTGAACATGATTGAGCAGTGGACCGGCTGGACCATCGGCAACTCCGAGGAGCGGCTCCGCGTGTTGTCCTGGTCGACCCGCTCGCCCGTCGTCGATCTGGTCGTGGAGCGCATGCCGCAGACACTTTGGGTCGTCGGCATGAGCCAGGTTGTGGCGGTCATCATCGCCGTGCCGATTGGCGTGATCTCGGCCTACCGGCAGTACTCCCTCTTCGATCAGATCGGCACGCTGATCTCGATGATCGGGTTCTCAGTGCCGACGTTTTTCACCGGCCTTGTCCTGATCACGATCTTTTCCGTGAACCTCGGCTGGCTGCCATCGGTTTATGACACGACGCATCAAGTGACCGACATCGACAGCTTTTGGGTTCAGATCCGGCAAATGATCATGCCGACCATGGTGCTTGCGCTTGCGACCACCGCGCAGATCAGTCGGTTCATGCGGGCCTCAATGCTCGACAACCTCAACCAGGACTATGTGCGGACGGCACGAGCGAAGGGGCTGAGGGAGCGGTCCGTGGTGATGATCCACGTCCTCCGGAACTCGATGATCCCAGTTGTCACTGTGATCGCGCTCGGGATCCCGTCGATTTTTGGCGGCGCCATCATCACCGAGCAGATCTTCAAGGTGAACGGCCTCGGCCAGCTTCTGATCCTCGGCATTCAAGGCGCGGACATCCCGCTCGTCCAGACACTGACATTTATCTTCGCCGTCCTCATCGTCCTCTTCAACCTGATCGCAGATGTGCTCTATGGCCTCCTCGACCCACGCATCCGTTACGACTGACGACGACGCCCGATCGCTCTGGGGCGATGTCTGGGCCGAGTTCCGCAACCACCGGGGCGCCATCGCCGGCGTCGCCATCTTCGTCCTGATTGTTGCGATGGTGGTCTTCGGCCCGATGATCCACACCGTTGATCCGCAATATGCGGATTACCGTGCACGCTCGGCCGGGCCGTCGCTGGCGCATCCGTTCGGCACTGACAATCTGGGGCGGGACATTCTGGCCCAGGTGCTCCAGGGCGGGCGCACGTCGCTGGCGGTCGGGGTTACGGCGATGGCGCTCTCCGTGGTTCTCGGCACGTTTGTCGGGGTTCTGGCGGGGTTCTTCCGCGTGCTCGACGGGCCGCTGATGCGCCTCACGGACCTCTTCCTGGCGCTGCCGCTTTTGCCTCTGCTCCTGGTCGTTGTGATGCTCTTCCGCGACACGCTCAGGGCCGCATTCGGGCCGGAGACAGGGATTTTCATCCTGATCGTGACCGTGATCGGGGTCACCTCGTGGATGCAAACGGCGCGGATTGTGCGGGGCGACGTGCTGGCGCTCAAGGAGCGGGAGTTCGTTCTCGCCGCGCGCTCCATCGGAACGCCGCCGCGGCGGATCATCGGGCGGCATGTGCTGCCCAACGTCCTCTCGCCGATCATGGTGTCGGCAACCCTCGGCATCGCGAATGCGATCATCACGGAGAGCGCTGTGAGCTTCCTCGGTCTCGGGTTTCCGCCGGACTACCCGACCTGGGGGCAGCTTGTGAACCAGAACCAGAACTTCCTGGATCTCGCGCCGGAACGCGCGCTGATCCCCGCTTTGGCGATCTCGCTGACGGTGCTCTCGGTCAACTTCATCGGCGACGGGCTGCGCGATGCGCTGGACCCGCGGATCCGCGGCCGCTAGCGGAGCTGCAATCGCAGGATGTGTGCCACTGCAAACGGGGCGAGTGCGGCACCGAACAGGGTCATCGCCCCGAGGAGGGGGAGTGCGGCGCCGGGCGACTCACTCGCGGTCGCTGCGCCGTAGATCAGCGTCGGAACGTAGAGCGGCAGCGTGATCACTCCGATCAGCAGGCCGCCGCGGCGGAGGCCCAGCGTCAGGGCGGCGCCGATCGCACCGATGAGGCTGAGCGCCGGTGTCCCGATCAGAAGGCCTACGATCAGCCAGGGGATGGCCTCTCCCGGCAGATGCAGTGTCAGCGCAAGGAGCGGGGCGATCAGCGTCAGCGGGAGGCCGGTGGTCAGCCAGTGGGCGAGGACCTTCAATGCGACGACCGCCTCGAGGGGGAGGGGCGTCCGCGCGAGTGCTTCGAGGCTCCCGTCTTCGAAATCGCTCTGAAAGAGCCGGTCGAGCGACAGAAGACAGGCGAGGAGGGCCGCGAGCCAGAGCGTTCCCGGGGCGAGGCCCGCCAGACGCTCTGGCTCCGGCGTGCCGCCAAGCGGGACAAAGAGCGTGACGATGACGAAGAAAACGAGGCTTTGCACGGTGCCACCGCCCGCCCGCATTGCCAGCCGAACCTCGCGCGTGAGAAGGGCGACGGCCGCGCTCACGTCTCGAAACCCTCCAGGAAAGGATCGGCGGCGTGGGCGTCCTCTGACGGCGGGGCGAGGGTCAGCGTGTCTGCGTCGAGAGCCAGGGTCTGATGGGTCGAGACAAGCGCAATGCCCCCCCCGGCGAGGTGGCCCTGAAGGAGCGCAAGGAGTGCTGCGACGGCGCCGGTGTCGAGCGCCACAGTCGGTTCGTCGAGGAGCCAGAGCCGTGCCCGTGTCAGCGGCAGGCGCGCGAGGCCGAGGCGCCGCTTTTGCCCAGCCGAGAGGCTCCCCGCCGGACGCTCGGCAAGGGGTGCGAGATCGAAGGCCA
>JBCCWM010000266.1:0-6410 GCA_039193505.1 Pseudomonadota bacterium
CCGTCGCGCGCTTCCGGCCATTTCGCAACCGTCTTCGGATTGATCCCGAGGTCCCGGCTCAGCTCCGCGGTCGACGCTTGCGACCGCTGCATCGCTGCCCTAACGGCGGGCGCCCCTCTCGGCGCAGGCGGGCATTCGCCTCTCGGTCAATGGGGTCGTGGCGCTCCCGTGACGCACTCGGCCCGCAGTGCGTCCGTCCATTCCCTCGAAGGGATCGCACCATCAAACCGTGGGGTCAAATATCAGCCCGTCTCGCTGGACGCGTTGAGACGACCCGGGACCTTCCATTCCGCGCGGGGCCGCCAGCCCCCCCTTTAATCGCCCGGGCCTGCGTCCGACCCGACAGGACGCCATGACCCGCTAGCGTGGAATGCCCCAAGGAAGCGAGCCGCCGGTCATGGATGCGCCCTTGGATCGTGGGGCCTCCCCCAGGCGTGTCCCTCAGGTTTTGATCGCAGCACCTGCGCCGGATCTGTGCAAAACGGTGTCCGGAGCTGTTCAACGCACTCGCAGAAACGTGCGGCCTTTTCTCGCCGGAAGAGTGGTTCGACCACCTCAAAGGCGCCGGACGTGTCTCATGTGAGAGCCTCGCGGCTCGAAGGCTGTGCTCAGAGATAGGGTGTCGGGTCGACGCTGTCCGTGCCGCGTCGGATCTCGAAATGGAGGTTCGGTGTCGGGCCATCCGCCACCACTCCGATCTGCTGACCTCGCGTCACTGACGCGCCCTTTTCGAGCATCACGCGATCGACGCGTCCGTAGACGGTCAGCAGATCGTCCGGATGACGGACCAGCACAATCGTGCCAAGCCCGCCGAGCGACCGGGAGATGAGCGCAATTTCGCCGTCCTCGGCCGCGCGCACCGGCGTGCCGGCGGGGGCGGCGTAGTCGATGCCCTCGTTCTTGTCGGGGCCGCTCGCCTGGTAGCCCCGCAGAACCGTCGCGCCTTCGACCGGAACGAGCAGTTTGCGCGATGCGCCCGGCGGCGTCAGATTGGCCGAGAGGTCGACATCCGGAACCTCGACCGCCGCGAACTCCTGATTCTCGGGCAGCGGCCGCTGCGCCGAGGGTGGAGGAGGCACGGGTGAGCGCGTCCCGGGCTGGTTGATCGGCTGCGGTTGCGCGCTCAGGGTGGCCTCCTGAGCCGCGGGTGGCGCGCCTGTTGTCGGGATCAACAGCTCCTGATCTGCGCGGAGCGAGAGATCAGCGTCGAGACCGTTCCAACTGGCCAGTGCAGTCACCGAGACACCGTAGAGGCGCGCAATCGAGAAGGCGGTCTCGCCGGAGGCCACCCGGTGGCGGACAGGCTCGACCACGGGCGTGGACTGTCCGTTTGAGAACGGGTTTGCAGCCGTTGCGGGCGGCAAATCGGTTGCGACCGCCGGCCCGGCGGCGTCGAGCGCTGCGGCTGCGCGGTCCGGCGTCCAGCCTTCCGGCGCTGGCCCGACCGTGCGGGGCAGGGCGAGGACTTCGCCTGGGCGGGGACGGTAGGTGAGCGGCAGGCCGTTGTGGCTGGCGAGATCTTCCGGCGGAAGGCCCACCCGCTCGGCCATGTCGGGGATTGTGTCATTTCCGCGGGCTTCGATGACCTGGTAGGTCGAGTACGTGATCACGCCGCGCGAATCCGGCACAGGACCCTCGATCGGTGGCGGCACGCCCTCCGACGGGTTGGAGCCAAACATATTTCCGACGGCGCCGAGCCCGCCGCCGCATCCTGCAAGAGCCGTCACCAGCGCAAGGTTGAGCGCTGCCCGTCCAAGACCGTCTATCATGTCGCCCGCCGTTCTGCTCTGCCCCCGTTTGCGGAGGTCGGTTCAGTGGGGCACGTCCTCGGCCATTCCTTCGACCAGCGGCACGAAACGCACCTCGCCGAAGGTTTGGTAATCGACCCCTGCGTCATTTTTTATCACTTTAAGGAGTGTTTGCACAGTGTCGGATTGTCCGACCGGCAGAACCATGATCCCGCCGGGGCGCAGTTGGTCCATGAGCGGGCTTGGAGGGTCCTCTGCCGCAGCAGTCAGGAGGATACGGTCGAAGGGCGCTTGCTCCGGGAGGCCGAGCGATCCGTCGGAGGCGATCACGGTCACATTGTGAAGATCAAGCGCGGCAAGGGTTTCCCGGGCGGTGCGGGCCAGCGGGCGGTGGCGCTCGGTCGTGTAGACGCGGCGGGCCAGGCAGGCGAGAATCGCGGCCTGGTAGCCGGATCCGGTGCCGACCTCCAGAACCTTGGAGCGGCGACTGACTTCGAGCGCTTGGGTCATCAGTCCGACGACAGTCGGCTGGCTGATCGTCTGGCCGCAGGCAATCGGCAGCGGCACATCCTCCCACGCGCGGTCGCGAAAGGTGGGCGAGAGGAACCGGTCGCGGGGGGTCGCCTCGATGGCCGAGAGCACGTCGGAGTGGGTCACCCCCCGCATGCGAAGGCGAAGGGTCAGCTCCATGGCGCGGTCGTCAGCCGTCAAAGAGGGCCTCCAGCGCCGGCAGAACACTCCGCGCCGTCAGATCTGCGCGGAGAGGCGTCACGGTCGCCCACCCCTCGAGGCAGCTCCGCGCGTCCGACCCTGGCTCCGTCTCGGCGTTCCCGCGCCCGTGGGAGAGCCAGTGATACCGCCGCGTGTTCGGCGCCGTCTCCGCAGTGACGCGAAACGAGGGTTCGGAACGATGGCCCTGGAAGGTTGCCTTGACGCCTTTGGCGTCGGCGGTCTCGGCCACCGGCGGGAAGTTCACGTTGTAGAAGACCCCGTAGCGGTCGTCATGCCAGGGCGCCTCGGCTGCCAGACGGCGGACCACGTCGGCGCCCAGCCCGGCGGCGGCGGCAAAGCCCGGCACACCGGGTTGCCGGTTCGCCGGGCCGTAATACTGCGACATGGCGATCGCGCGACGCCCGTGCATCGCGGCCTCCATCGCCGCGCCGATCGTGCCGGAATAGAGCGTGTCCTCCGCCACGTTGTGTCCCCGGTTGACGCCCGACAGCACCAGATCGGGCGGATGGTCTACCATCACGTCGCCGAGGGCCACGAGGACGCAATCGGCCGGCGTCCCCTCGACGGCAAAGCGGCGGGGACCCATCTCATCCACTCTCATCGGGCGCACATAGGAGAGGGCGTGGCTGACGCCGGACTGCTCCAATGCGGGCGCGACCACCCAGACCTCGCCCTCAGGGCCCGCGACTGCGGTCGCGATCTGCTCCGCCACCGCAAGGCCCGGTGCCAGGATGCCGTCATCATTGGTCACCAGGATGCGCATAGAAACTCCCCAAAAGCCGCCCTTGTCTAGGGGGCGATGGGGCAGGCGTCCAGCGCGGACGCAGCCCTGTCGGTCGATTGTTACGACCAGGTGCGCGTGTCAGGCGCGGCGGCGCCAGAGACTGAGGGAAAGGAGGGTGATGCCGGCCAAAAGGGCGGCGGCGGAGAGTGCGCTCAGGCCGTTCCGGACCGCGACGGCCGACAGGGCCCAGAGAAGGGCGAGCGCGTAGGCCGGGTGCACCCGGCCGCCCCAGATCACGGCGAGGCCGGTCGCGGCAGCGAGACCGAGGGCGATCCAGGCCCAAACCTCCGCCGTGAAGATGACACCGTGGCCGCCGCCCAAGAGAGCGATGCTGACCGCACTCGCCGCGGTCAGCCATCCGGCATAGAGCGCGATCGGGCCGGCGAGCAGCCACGGATCTTGCCGCGGCGTCCGGAGAAGCGCGAGGAGCGCGCCAAAGAGCATCACGAGGATCATGGCCGTCGCCGTCACCGGGCTCGCCCGCGCAACCATCAGCCACGTCACCCCGGTCCCGAGCGACAGAAAGAGGGGCAAGCGCACCGACCGCCAGGCGGGGTCCCGCCCGCGGGCGAGCAGGCCAAACGCGGCATGCGCAATCAGCCAAAGGTAGATGACGCCCCAGATCGCAAAGGCATAGCCCGCAGGCACGGCCGGCGGGTCAACCTGAGGGATTGGGAAGTCGTCCGGATCGAAGCCAGCGAAGTCGGGGCTCAGGAACGGCGCCAGTGCAAAGGCAATTGCCGTGACGAGCAGGATGACCGCTTGGGCGCGGTCACTGTCGCTAGACGAAGGCACCATCGGGCGAGATCGCCTCCCGGCCGCCGACATAGGCGCGGAGGGCATCTGGTATGGCCACTGCACCGTCTTCTTGCTGGTAATTCTCGATCACGGCGATCAACGCCCGGCCCACCGCCAAACCGGAGCCGTTGAGCGTGCACAGAAACTCGGGCTTTGCCTCCGGCGCGGGGCGATAGCGCGCGTTCATCCGGCGCGCCTGGAAGTCGTTGCAGACCGAACAGGAAGAGATCTCCCGGTATGCGTTCTGGCCCGGCAGCCAGACTTCGATGTCGTGGGTGCGGGCTGCGGCGAACCCCATGTCCCCGGTTGAGAGGACCATGGTCCGGTACGGCAGCTCAAGGGCCTCGAGAATGCCTTCCGCGGCGCGCGTCATATAGTCGAGCTCCTCGCGGCCCTGATCAGGCGCGACGATCGAGACCATCTCGACCTTCTCGAATTGGTGCTGGCGGAGCACGCCGGCCGTGTCCTTGCCCGCGCTCCCCGCCTCGGAGCGGAAGCACTGGGTGTGGGCGGTCAGGCGGATCGGCAATGTCCCCGCGTCCAGGATGTGGCCGCCGACTGTGTTTGTCAGAGGAACCTCGGCCGTCGGGATCAGCCACCAGCCGTTGGTCGTGCGGTAGCTGTCTTCTTCGAATTTTGGAAGCTGGCCCGTTCCGGCCATCATCTCATCGCGAACGAGCACGGGCACCCAGGTCTCGGTGAAGCCGTTTTTGTCGACGTGGGTGTCGATCATAAACTGCGCGAGCGCCCGGTGCAGCCGGGTGAGCGCACCGCGCAGCAGCATGAACCGCGAGCCGGAGATATGGGCTGCCGTCTCGAGATCGAAGCCTGCCGCCGCCGCGGTCACCTCGAAATGCTGTTTCGGCGCGAAGGAGAAATTGCGCGGGTTGCCCCATCGACGAAGCTCAACATTGGCCGTCTCGTCCGCGCCGTCGGGCACATCCTCTTCGGGCAGGTTGGGCAGCGTCATCAAGATCTGGTCGAGCTGCGCGGCCTCAATCCGCGCCTTCTCCTCCCGCTCGGACTTTTCCTGCTTCTTCTCCGCCGAGAGCGCCCTCAAGCGCTCAAACTCCTCAGTCTCTTTCCGTGCCTTCGCGGCGCCCGCAGCTTTTGCAGCGCGGTTCGCGGCCGCCTGCGCCTCCTCCGCAGCTTGGATCGCCTCCCGCCGGAAGCGGTCGATCATCAAGAGATCGGAGGACCACCCTTCTTCCCCCCGGCGGGCGAGACCGGCGTCGAAGGCTTCAGGATTGTCGCGGATCTTTTTGATATCATGCATGTGCGTGTCATCTGCGGATTCGGGTTGAGAAAGGGTGTAGGCAGTCGCCCTCTCGCGGTCAAACTGTGCAGGTCGGATCGGCTTGCGGGGCGTCCGAGCGGCGGGTAGGGTCCGCCAAAAGGTCGCCCCAAGACAGCGGGTCGGGGTGTGGCCGACCAAAGCCGAAGGACATGCTCATGCTCGCCAGCCCAGCCTATGCGCAAGCCGCAGGCGGATCCGCCGCAGGTGGTCTCGCCGGCTTCATTCCGATCATTCTCATTTTCGCGATCATGTATTTCCTGATGATCCGCCCTCAGCAAAAAAAGATACGGGAGCACAAGCAAATGGTCGAGGCGCTGCGCCGCGGGGATCAGGTTGTGACCCAGGGCGGTCTGATCGGCAAAGTTGTGCGGGTGAAGGACGACAACGAACTCGAGGTCGAGATTTCGGATGGGGTCAAAGTCCGCGTCGTGCGCCATACTGTGGCACAGGTGATGAACAAAACCGAACCCGCGGACGCGCCGAAGAGCTGATGCTGAACCTCGCGCCCTGGAAAAAGACCCTTATCCTGCTCCTGTGTCTGGCGGGCATCGTCCTTGCTGTCCCGAACCTCTTTTACAACACGGTCGAGCAGGCCAATGACGCGCGTGCCCGCGCCGCCGACACGGGCGTGATGAGCGCGGAGGACGAGGTCGCAGCGGCCGGGTGGCCGTCTTTTCTGCCGTCGGGCATCGTCAATCTGGGTCTCGATCTTCGGGGCGGGGCGCATCTCTTGGTCGAGGTTGCGGTCCAGGACGTCTATGAGGAGCGGCTTCTCAGCCTTTGGCCCGAGATCCGGTCTGCACTCTTGCCCATGCGCGAGACTGTCGGCGGTGTCCGCAGGGTCGGGATTGAGGACGGTGTTCTGCGCGTGCGGATCAACGAGGCCGACGGTCTGTCTGAGGCGGTGGCGGCTGTTCGCGCGCTCACCCAGCCCGTCGTCTCACTCACCGGCGTCGGGGCGCGGGACTTCGATGTGCGGACACAAGGATCAGACATTCTGGTCTCGCTCTCTGAGGCGGAGCGGATCGCGACCGACACCCGCACGATGGAA
>JBCCWM010000267.1:0-6405 GCA_039193505.1 Pseudomonadota bacterium
ACGGATCGCGGAACGCCGCCATACCGCTCCTCGCGAGCAGTCTGACCCCAGTCATCGAGGTTTCCATGTGAAGCTCACCACCTCCCCCTCACCCGACGCACCCAAGGCCCCCCGCACCACGCGCAGCCCGACGCAGGCCCCGCCCCACCCCCAGGCTCCGTCGAAACCTGGGTCGGAAACTTCACCTCATGCACCGACTAGCGCTTGTACCCGCTATGCACTTTTTGAGCGGGCTCGCCGCCACGCGATGCGCCTCTAGCGAGAGGCTGGAGCGTCTCGACATCGTGTCGCTCGCCCCATCACCGTCCACACTCTCCGCATCCGCTGCGCCCCTCATGGCCTCCGGTGCGGTGAAGATCCGTCGAACGCGCCCGTTCGGCTCTACCGGATGAACCGTTTCTGGAGCGCCATCGGGGCTCACTTGGCCTCGCTGGGGCCACGGTGCTGTGGGGACCGTAGCGCTCTGGTGCATCCCGCCACATCCGGCCGTTGCGCAGGACACGAACGATACTGCCCACACGCCAAACACTGCGGCGTGCTCGATGGGAAAGGCTCGCTACAAGCGCGCCCCGTTCGTTTGAAAGTCAAACATGATCGACCCCCAAAAAAAGTAGGATCTTGACCCACATCTCAGCCGATCCCTAGACCGCTGGGACTAGGGGAGTGGCAGCTCAACGGTGAAGGTGGCGCCGGCACCGGGTTGGCCATGGGCCGTCACATGACCTTTGTGGCGGCCGGCAATTTTGGCGACGGTGGCAAGGCCGATGCCAGATCCCTCGATGCTGTCGTTTTGAGCGAGCCGCGTGAAAGGCTCGAAGATCCGGTCAGCGTCCGCGCTCTCGAAACCGCGGCCATTGTCGCGCACAGTCACGGCGGCGAGGGTCGAGATGCCCACCTGCAGCGATGGACCCGCGTCGATGATCACCTGGAGGGGTATGTCGGCCCGGCGATACTTGATCGCATTGGTCACGAGGTTCAGGAACAGCCGGTAAAGCTCGCTCTCGTCGCCGAGGACGGTCGGCAGATGGCCAAGCTCGCACAGCGCGCCGATCTTCGAAAGCTCCATCTGGAGATCCGAAAGCACCCATCGCAGCACCTTGTTGAGGTCGACCTTTACGAACTTGCGGTCATTGGTGCCGATCCGTGTGTATTCGAGCAACCGGTCGACGAGCGCGCGCTGGCGGGCGGCAGATTCGCGGATCTGCTCCAGCATCTCGTGGCCCTGAGGGCTGAGCCGATCGTCCTCGTCCTCGATCAGAAAGCCGGTGAGGCCAATGATGCCGCGAAGCGGCGCGCGCAAATCATGGGCGGCCCGGCTTGCGAAATCGAGCGCTGCCTCATGGGCGCGCTCCCGCTCGGTGTCTTCGGGCGCATGCTCAAGCCCGAGGATTGGGGCCTGCCGCATGTCGCGAAGGACAAGGAGATGCGCCCGACTGCCGTTCCAATCGATTGCCGACCAGCGCACTTCGACCTGGCGCCCGCCGAGCAGGAGGAGCCGGCGCGGCGGCAGGCTGCCCCGATGGCGGAGCTCGAATGGGGCCGTCGCACCTGCACCGGGTGGAATGTCGAGGATCTCGCGTGCGGCGTGGTTCGATGTCAGGACCCGCCCGTTCTCGGACAGGATCACAATGCCGTCGGGGCAGAGGTCGGCGAGGCTTTGCCCGCTCCGATCGATCGTCTGAGAGATCGGATGGACGGATGGGCGCACGTCGTCGCCTTCCGCATCGCCAAGCAGCCACTTGATCCACTCAGCGCGGGTCACGTCGCCGATCACCCGTCGGGTGCCAGAGCGGGTCCGGGCCACGAGCGTCGGCGTGCGCGAGATATTGGCGCTGTCGGCGCGCGCCGGGTCCTCTCGGATGTCAATCAGCTCAATCTTTGGCGACAGCTCGCCTTCGGCCGCCAGGGTTGCCGAGAGATCCTCGGCCAATGTGGTCGCGTCGGTTCCGCCCGCCACGTAGAGTTCGTAGGCGCGCTCCGGTGCAACCGGTGTAGGTGACGCAGGTGCAGCCGCCTGAGTTGATCTCTTCGCCGACCGATCAAGCATAGCTGTTCGCAAACATTGTTGAGAGACGGTCGTGTTCGGTGATGCGTCCCCGCTCGGGCGCGCTGGCGAGGATGCCGTTCACGCTCTCGAACGGGCCTCGAATGATCATGCCATTCGCTCCGATGCCGTACTCCCGGATGCTGCAGTCGTGCGGCGAGCCTCGCATCTTGAGAACGGCGATGCCGCGTCGCACCTCACAGCCAAGCTCAACGTACCTGAGCAGGATGACGCTGTCGGCGATGGTGGAGATGTCGGTCTCGGCGACTGGTTCACCACCGACCGGCATGGCGGTCGTGTTGGTGACCATCGCAGACATGCCTTTGGCCTTCGCATGGCCGGCGATGCCGATCAGGACTTCCCGAAACGCCTTGGCGCTCGTCCCACGCTCGAGCGCGGACATGCTGTCGATGGCCAAGCGCCGCGGGCCGAAGGCCTCGGTCTCCTGCTTGATGGTCATCAAATGTTCTTCGAGACCGATGCTCTCGGGATTGCGGCAAACGATCCGAAGAAGACCCAACCGCTCCGCCCGCTCATAGTCGACGCCCCCCAGGGCTGCGTTGCGGATCAATTGATCGCGGCTTTCTTCAAAGGCAAAGAGGAGCGCGCGCTCCCCCGACTGAACAGCGGCTTTGATGAACTCAGCCACCATCAGCGTTTTGCCCGTGCCCGTGGCGCCCGATACAAGCGCGACGGAGCCCTGCAACAGTCCTCCGCCGCACATCGCATCGAGCTCGCAATTGCCCGTTGAGATCCGATCCTCCGAGAGGGGGCGAGATGCCCCAATCGAGGACAGCGGTGCGACGGTGATCCCGTCGGGCTTGCCGATTGTGAAGGAAAACTCTCCCTTTCGGTGGGAGGCGCCGCGGAACTTCAGGATTTCGATCGTGCGGCGCCGCCTTTCGACCTCCAGGCGGTTGCGCATCACGACCACGTTGTCGGCCACGAACTCCTCGACTCCGAAACGCGCGATGGGACCATACTCATCGGACCGCTCGACCGTCATCAGCGCCGTGACGCCGAGGCGGCGCAGAGCGACCGCGATCCGGTGCAGCTCCCGCCGGATTACGGCATTGCCGGAGAGCTGTGGAAAGACGGCGCCAAGCGCGTCCAGAAGGACGCGCTTGGCATTGACACGGTTCACCGCATGCTCAATCCGCGCGATCAATGCCGTGAGATCGAAATGCCCCGCTTCGATTGCCGCGCCTTCTGGTTCGGGCGACACGTCAACGATTGCGATCCGGTTGTCGTGCACATGTTTCGGAAGGTCCCACCCAATGGACAGGACGTTTTGCTGCAGCGCGCGCGGCGCTTCTTCGAATGTAACGATCACGCCGTTCTGATCGAAGCGCTCAACCCCCGCTATCAGGAACTGAATGCCGAAAAGCGTCTTGCCGCTGCCCGCTGTCCCAGCAACCAGAGTGGTGCGACCAAGCGGCAAACCACCATCGGCAATCTTGTCAAACCCGTCGATGCCGACCGCAAGTCTGTCCAATATGGTGATCGGGGCGCTCAAAACTCAGGCTCCTGCACCGGTTCAGCGCGCTCGACAAGATCGAGACCCAGAAGGACCTCCCGCTCGTTCGACATGCTCCCGACGATCCGGCGCAGCGGCGGCGGGAGGCGGCGAACAAGAGTGGGGGTGGCCAGTATCTTGTCCTTCTCCGCCATGTCGGGGTGCTCGAAGACATCGACCACGTCGAGCTGGTACTTGCCGCAGAGACGGTCCTCGCAAATCGTCTCAATCCGGCCGATTGCGTCTTGGCTCAAACGCGACTGGCCGGAGACATAGAGGGTGAGAACATGGTCCATTGCTCAGGTGTCTCCGGGTTGCGGACCGATGCGATAGTGGTCGAGGAGACGACCCATCATCTCGAGCGCCACGAGCCGCGCCTCCGCGGCAAGGGTCTGGGCGGCCGTGTGGGTTGCCGTGGATGTGGCGCTCTCGAGCGCCACGAGGTGCACGTCCAAGAGATCCTGCGGGCCGGCAAAATGCGCCCCGAAGCTGGCCACGAGGGCGTGCATGACATCAACTGGTTTCGCTCTGTTTCGAGAGTGCGGCGCAATGTGGGCCTCAAGCACCGATCGGTAGGCGAGGCACATGTCTTGGAACGTCTCGGGCGCGCGGACACGAAGCGCGCGCTCGGTGGGACGAGGCTCCGACGGAAGATCGCCCAGATTGCTGGCCGTCCCGGTCTCTCCGACACGGCTGACGGCAGAGCGCGCGGAACCGCCACACGTCTCTGGTCCGGCGACGATCCAATCGATGCCGTCGGATGCCCGCGGCGCCTTACTACGTTTGTCTGTGCTCCAACGGGTCGGAGATCCCTTCATCAGCAACTGTCGAACTCCTCCAATCAGGCGACGCACCAGCGAACTCGTAGGTTTCTAAGAGACGGCGCATCATCAACCGGGCAACTCGCCGTTTTGGGGGAGGTAGGAGCAGGCTGCCCCCTTGGGTTGACGCGGGGATCGGGGAAATGCACGTCAGAGCATGGCGTTTTCCTCCGCTATCAGGCGTCTTCCGCTGATTTTCGATCCGGACACAGCCCCCCTGGTCCAGGGCCTACCGGACGATTTGTCGCGGCTGGTGCAGGCCGCAGCGAGCGCCAGCCCCTATCTTGCACGACTGATCGAGCGGGAGCCTGACATCCCGGCCAACCTTGTGGAGGGGAGTGTGGAGGCGCTCTTTCAGACCACACTCGCCGCGGTCTCGGAGGATGTCGTGGACCCCGCGCGGCACTTGCGCCGCCTCAAGGGCCGCGCGGCGCTCCTCACGGCGCTCGCCGATTTGAGCGGGGTCTGGCCGCTCGACCGCGTGACGATGGCGCTCTCGCAATTTGCAGATGCCGTGGTCGATGCAACGCTCAAGGATCTCGTCCGCGCGGCCGTCGAGCGTGGCGCTCTGCCAGAGACGCGCGCACCGGCGGGCGGCCTCTTTGCCATCGCGATGGGAAAGCTCGGCGCCCTGGAGTTGAACTATTCTTCGGACATCGATCTCATCCTTCTGTTCGACGAGACGATTTATCCGAAGTCTGCCTACGCAGACATCCGTGCGACCCTGGTTCGGATCGCAAAGGAGCTGGTCCGACGGTTGAGTGCGCAGACGGGGGACGGATACGTCTTTCGCGTTGATTTGCGCCTGCGCCCGGATGCGAGCGTGACGCCGCTCGTGATCGGCATGGAGGCGGCCGAGCGCTACTACGAGGCGGAAGGGCGCAGTTGGGAGCGGGCGGCGATGATCAAGGCCCGCGCCGTGGCAGGCGACACCGGCGCAGCGGCGCGGTTTCTGGAAGCGCTCCGCCCGTTTGTCTGGCGCCGCAGTCTCGACTTCGCAACGATCGAGGACGTGGCCGATATGCGGCGACGGATCCGACACCACCGGGGCCTCAACGGGCCGCTCAGCCTGTCCGGCCACAACATCAAGCTCGGACGCGGCGGGATCCGCGAGATTGAGTTCCTGGCCCAAACCCTGCAGCTCATCCATGGCGGCCGAGATCCCGGACTGCGCGCGCGGGCGACGCGCGCCGCGCTCTCGGCACTCGCCAATCGGGGTCTCATCACGCGGGAGGCGGCAAGCACCCTCGACACCGCCTATGTTGCGCACCGAACGTTGGAGAACCGCCTGCAGATGCTCAACGATGCCCAGACGCACACAGTGCCCCAGGCCCCGGAGGCGCGGGCGCGGCTGGCGGCCCTTTACGGCGCGGAGGATGTGGAGGCGTTTGAGGACAGCGCGCTCACTCACCTGAAGCGGGTGGAGGCGGTCAGCACCACACTCTTTGCGCCCGAGCCCTCGCTCGCCGATCGACAGAGCCCGTGGGCCGGCTTTGCGGACGCGGCCGCTGCGGAGGCACGCGCGCGACACTGGCGCCGCTTGCCCGCACTCCGCTCGGGGCGGGCGACCGAGTTCTTTCGCCGGATCGAGCCGCGCATCGCCGCGCGCCTCGGTGAGGCGCTTTCTCCGGATGATGCGCTCCTCAGCTTCGACAGCTTTCTGCGCCGACTGCCAGCGGGCGTCCAGGTCTTCGCACTCTTCGACGCCAATCCGACCTTGCTTGAGCTGATGGTCGATCTCTGCAGCCGGGCGCCCCGGCTGGCCGAGCATCTTGGCCAGCGCCCGGATGTCCTCGACGTCGTTCTCGCGCCCGGCTTCTTCGATTTGCCGTCAGGCGCAGATCACCTCGCCACGGAACTCGAGGCAGACTTGAGGGAGATCGGCGACTACGAGCGCATGCTCGACCGCATCCGGATCTGGGCGCGGGAACAGCAGTTCCGGGTCGGCGTCCAGCTCCTCCAAGGCATCGCAACGGCGGAGGAGGCGCGGCGCGCCTATGCCGATATCGCGGATGCGAGCCTCC
>JBCCWM010000268.1:0-6351 GCA_039193505.1 Pseudomonadota bacterium
CGTGCCGCGGGTCAGGGTCTCGTAGCCTGTGAGGGTCTCGCCGGCTGCGTCGATGCGGTAGAACACCCGGTCTTCACTGACCGCGCCGAGCATGGAGAAGGCGGCATAGGGCAGCTCGAGGCGAACCTCGCCGCCTTCGCTGCGCAGCGTCTCGGCGATGATCGTGGCGGAGGCCGCGAGGATGTTGTCCTGCGTGCGCTCAGCCGCTTGGCGCGCAAAGCTCGAGACCATCGACCAGGAGAGAAGCGACAGGAGCGCCGCAACACCCGCGAGGAGGAGTGTCAGGCGGCGGCCAATCGAGCCCGTCACGCCGGCGAGATCCGGTAGCCGAGGCCGCGCACGGTCTCGATCCGGACACCCATGCCGCCGAGCTTCTTGCGGAGCCTGCCCACATAGACCTCAATCGCGTTCTCGGTGACATCGGCGTCATACGAGAACAGCCGGTCCATCAGATGAGCCTTCGACAGTATCTGGCCCGGATGGCGCGCGAAGACCTCGAGCAGGCGAAGCTCCCGGTTGCGGAGCTCGACTGTCTCGGCGCCCGAGCGGAGTGTGCCGGAGAGCGGATCGAAGACTGCCCGTCCGAGCGCAATCTCGTTGCGCGCCGAACCGCCGCGACGGCGCAGGATGGCCCGGCAGCGGGCCTCAAGCTCCGCGAAGTCGAAGGGCTTCGTGATGTAGTCGTCCGCCCCCTGGTCGAGCGCACCGATCCGGTCGCTGACCTGGCTCCGCGCTGTCAAAACGATCACCGGCGTCTCGATCGCCGTGCGGCTCGCGGCCAGAAAGTCCCGCCCGTCGCCATCGGGCAACATCACATCGAGGAGGATCAGGTCGTAATCGGCCGTTGCGAGGCAATCTCGCGCCGCCGCGAGCGTGGCGGCGTGATCGACGGCGTGGCCATCCATCTCGAGCCGGTTCACAACGGCCTCGGCCAATTCGCCATTGTCCTCTACCAACAGATATCGCACCCTTCCTCCGCGCCGAGGGCGTGTCAGGCCCGTGTCAGCTTTGTGTGGTCGGGTGCAAAAATGGGCGAGACGAAACCGCCCGTCAAATGGGAGGAAACGAGATGAACACCTTTGGGTGGACCCGCCGCGTTGCGCTGGCGGCGGCAACCGCAACTCTGGCCCTTGGCGGCATGGCGCAGGCGGGCGGCCATCAGGTCCTCGAGGATGTGCACTTCCTGATCCCGGGCGGCGCCGGCGGCGGCTGGGATGGCACGGCGCGGGGCACCGGCGAAGCGCTGACCGAAGCGGGCCTCGTCGGCTCGGCGAGCTACGAGAACATGTCGGGCGGCGGCGGCGGCGTGGCCATCGCGCACCTCATCGAGAACGCGGATTCGCTCGAGAACACGATGATGGTGAACTCGACGCCGATCGTGATCCGCTCGCTGACGGGCGTCTTCCCGCAGAGCTTCCGGGACCTCACGCTCGTGGCCGGGACCATCGGCGACTACGCGGCGCTGGTCGTGAACACCGACAGCCCCCTCCAGAGCATGGACGACCTGCTTTCGGCCTACCGCGAGGACGGCCTCAGCTTTGCGATCGGCGGCGGCTCGGTTCCGGGCGGCATGGACCACCTGGTGGCCGCGATGGTCATGGAAGCGGCGGGCGAGGATCCGACGGCCTTCAACTACATCCCCTATGACGCGGGCGGCGCGGCGATGGCGGGTCTTCTTTCGGGGGAGATCCAGGCGCTCTCGACCGGCTTCTCGGAGGCCGTGGCGCTCGCCCAGCAGGGCGAGGTGCGGATCCTCGGCGTCACCGCGGATGAGCGCGTCGATGCCTACACGGACGCGCCGACGATGACCGAGCAGGGCCTCGAGACGACCTTCGTCAACTGGCGCGGCTTCTTCGCCGCGCCTGGCATCCCCGAAGAGCAGGTGACCGCCTTCCAGGACGCGCTGACCAAGATGTACGAGACCGAGGCCTGGGAAGAGGTCCGCGCCCGCAACGGCTGGGTCAACATCCACAACAGCGGCGATGAGTTTCGCGCCTTCCTCGAAGAGCAGGAGAAGGTGATCGGCGATCTGATGAAGACCCTCGGGTTCCTCTGAACCCAACACCGGACCGCCCCGCCACGCAGCGGGGCGGCCATTTTTAGGGAGGCTGCCATGGCGCTCGATCGCTGGATCGCGCTGATTTTCGTGACCTTTTGCTGTGTCTACGGCTATGCGGCCTTCTTTACGATGGACCAGCTCTTGCCGCCGTTCATGCAGCGCAACCCGGTCTGGCCCTCGACCTTCCCGAAGCTCCTCGCGATCCTCGGCATAATCGTCGGGCTGATCGTGCTTTTCGGGGTCGAGAAGGCGGAGACGAAGGAGCCCGGTCCGACGGATATCAATCTCAGTCGGCTCGGCGAGTACAAGCTCGGCCAGGCGCTCATGCTTCTCGGCCTCATGGTGCTCTATGCGCTGATGCTGCGCCCGGCGGGGTTCCTGCTTGCCACGACCGTCTTTCTGGTGGGCGGGTCCACAATCCTCGGGGAGCGCAAGTTCCACATCATGATCCCGGTCGCGGCGCTCGCCACCGGGTTCGTTTGGTATCTGGTGCAGCAGGTGCTCGGCATCTTCCTGCGGCCCTTTCCGTTTTTTATGGGGACCTGAGATGATCGAAGGGATCCTGATCGGCCTCAGCGCCGCATTTTCCGTCCAGAACCTCCTGATGGTGATCGCCGGGTGCCTGATCGGCACCTTCATCGGCATGCTGCCGGGCCTCGGCCCGATGTCGATCATTGCCATCATGATCCCCGTCGCGATCACGCTCGGCGACCCGGCGGCCGCCTTGATCCTGCTCGCCGGCGTCTACTACGGCGCGATCTTCGGGGGCTCGACCTCCTCGATCCTTCTGAACGCGCCGGGGGTCGCGGGGACGGTCGCCACCAGCTTCGACGGCTACCCGATGGCGCGGAAGGGCCAAGCCGGGAAGGCGCTGACCATCGCCGCGGTCGCGAGCTTCGCGGGTGGGACCATCGGGGCGATCCTTCTGATGATCTTCGCGCCGGCGCTTTCGACCGTCGCGCTCCTCTTCCACTCGGCGGAGTACTTTGCGCTGATGGTCGTGGGCCTCTCGGCCATCGCGGCCTTTGCCGGCACGGGACAGGTCGCCAAGGCGCTGATGATGACGATCCTCGGCCTGATCCTCGCCACTGTGGGCGAGGGCGCGCTCTTCAACATGCCGCGTTTCACGATGGGGCTGATGGACCTGCAATCCGGGATCAGCTTCATCACGCTCGCCATGGCCATGTTCGCGCTGCCCGAGGCGATCTTCCTCGTCCTGAACCCCGCCCGCGGGGCAAGCGGTGGTGACGGCGCCAAGATCAACGACCTCCGCTTCTCTCGCGAAGAGGGCCGCGCGATGATACCCGTGATCGGCCGCCAGTCGGTTCAGGGTTTCTTCATCGGCGTCCTGCCCGGGGCGGGGGCCACCATCGCCTCCTTCCTCGGCTACGCGGTGGAGCGCAACATCGCCAAGGGCGAGGAACAGGCGGAGTTCGGCAAGGGCTCCGTCAAGGGCCTCGCCGCACCGGAAACCGCGAACAACGCCGCTTGCACAGGCTCCTTCGTGCCGCTCCTGACACTTGGCATCCCGGGCTCCGGCACCACGGCGATCCTCCTCGGCGCGCTCATTGCGCTGAACGTGACGCCGGGCCCGCGGCTGATGGTCGACACGCCGGAGATCTTTTGGGCTGTCATCATCTCGATGTTCATCGGCAACCTGGTGCTCTTGATCCTGAACCTGCCGCTGATCCCCTACATCGCCAAGATCCTGGCGATCCCGCGGAACTATCTGATCCCGTTCATCCTCTTCTTCACGCTGATGGGGGCCTATATCGGCCAGAACAACGCGACCGAACTTCTGCTCTTGGTCGGCCTCGGCGTGATGGCCACGATCCTGCGCTTCGCCGACTATCCGCTGGCGCCGCTTCTGATCGGGTTCATCCTCGGCACCATGCTCGAGGACAACTTCGCCCGCTCCATGCAGCTCTACCGCGGCCTCGGGTTCATCCTAGAGCGGCCGATGACCCTCGGCCTCCTCGTCATCGCTCTGCTCCTGGTCCTGCTGCCAAGCTTCCGCGCCTACCGTGCGCGGAAGCGGGCGGAGGGCGTGGCCGATGGGGACTAGCCCGCTCCAGGGCATCCAGGTCCTCGACCTCACCAACGTGCTGGCGGGTCCCTTCGCCTGCCACCAGCTCGCCCATCTCGGCGCCGATGTCCTGAAGGTGGAGGCCGTCGGGCGCGGCGACCTCGCCCGAAACCTCGGCGCGGATCCCGAGCTCTCGGCCCGCGGCATGGGGATCAGCTTTCTGGCGCAGAACGCGGGAAAGAGATCGCTGACGCTGAACCTCAAGGCGGAGGTCGGCAAGGACATTCTCCGCCGCCTGGTCAGAGGTGCAGATGTGCTGGTCGAGAACTTCCGGCCCGGCGTGATGGAGCGCCTTGGCCTCGGGGCGGAGGTGCTCCGCGCCGAGAACCCGCGCTTGATCTACTGCGCGATCTCGGGCTTCGGCCAGACCGGCCCCTGGGCCGGGCGCCCGGCCTATGACCAGATCATTCAGGGGGCCTCCGGTGTCATGTCTGTCACCGGCGACAGCGAGAGCGGACCGCTCCGCGTCGGCTATCCGCTGGCGGACACCATCGGCGGGCTGACCGCGGCCATGGCGATCACCGCAGCGCTGAACGCACCGGAGCGGGGCTGCGTGATCGATGTCTCAATGCTCGAGGCGGTTCTGGCGACGATGGGTTGGGTTGTCTCAAATCACTTGATCGGAGGCGGGACGCCCGTGCGGTGGGGCAACGAAAACCCGACATCCGCCCCCTCGGGCGCGTTCCAATGCGCCGACGGCCTGATCAACATCGCGGCGAACAAGGATGAACAGTGGCAGATCCTGGCACGCCATCTGGGGCGGACGGACTTGCTCGAGGCGGCTGAGTTCGCAACGCGCGAGGACCGGAAGGCGAACCGTCTCCGCCTGAAGGCGGAGCTTGAGACCGTGCTGACGACCCGCCCCGCGCGCGACTGGGCGCGCGAGCTGAACGACATCGGCGTTCCGGCGGGCGCCGTGCTGGAGGTGCCCGATGTCCTTGCGCATCCTCAGGTGCGCGACCGCGGCCTCCTTGCGCGGTTCGAGGACACACCCGGGGTGGCCGAGCCGATTGAGCTCCTCCGTGTCGGCGCGATGATCGACGGTGCGCGACCGACGGTCGACAGCCCACCTCCGGCGCTCGGCCAGGACAGCGGCGACGTCCTGGCGGGCCTCGGCTACTCTGCGGAGGATATCGCGAGCTTCCGCGCCCAGGGTGTCGTATGATGGACATCCGGGATCCGGAGCGGAGCCCAAACACACAGGAACACTCGGACGGATGACCGGAGAGCCGAGGACAGCACGGTGTCTGCCCCGATTGCGTGAGCGCGACCCGCTTCGGGCTCCGTGGCAGCGGGCAAGCCGCGGCTGGGAGCGACAGCCGGGCCGCGCCGCCGGGGGGCGGGCGTCCCCGGTCGCTGATTGCACCGGTGTTCGCTCTGGAAGGGCCACTGCACTGCGATCACCATGCCCTCCTTTTGACAGCGCAGCCCTCGGACCGATGGCGGAGCGCGGGCGATGAGCGATGTCTCGGACTGGTGGCGAACGCGGATCATCGACATGGCACCCGGGCGGATCGCGCTCCGCGGCCGGCCGATCGAGGGGTTGATCGGCACCACCGGATTTGCCGAGATGATCTGGCTCATGGTGATGGGCGAGGAGATCTCCGGACCCCGCGCCGGCCTTTTCGAAGCGGCATTGGTGGCAGCCGTCGATCACGGCCCCCAAGCGCCCTCGATTGCGGCAGCACGGATGGCGGCGACATGCGGTGTCGGTCTGCAGAGTGCAATGGCCACCGGCCTCAACATGCTCGGCGATGTTCATGGCGGCGCGGGAGAGCAGGCCGTGGCCCTCTACTCCCACATCGGGGCGCCGGACAGGGTGGCGGAGGGTGTCGACACCTGGCGGGCGGCCCGCGGCCGCTACCTACCGGGCTTCGGGCATCGTTTTCACAAACCCACGGACCCGCGCGCGCCGCGTCTTCTGGCACTTGTCGACGAAGCGGCTGAGGTTGGGGCGGTGAGCGGGCGCTTCGCCGAGATCGGGCGCGCGATCGAGCACCATCTGGCAGCGGAGCGCGGCGCGCCGGTGCCGATGAACATCGATGGTGCTACGGCGGTGATCTACGCGGAGCTCGGCTGCCCGCCCCCCCTTGCCCGCGGGTTCTTCGGCCTCTCGCGGAGCGTCGGGATCCTCGCCCATGCCTGGGAGCAGACTGAGCAGGGCGGGCGCAACAAGGGTCCGACGCCCCCCGCCTATCGCTGGACC
>JBCCWM010000269.1:0-6348 GCA_039193505.1 Pseudomonadota bacterium
CCGGTCGAAGCGCTCCGCTATGAGTGAGGCGCTGGCGCTCGAGGCCATCGAGAAGACCTACAATCGCGGGCGGCCGGGTGAGGTGCCGGTGCTTCAGGGCGTCGATCTCCGCCTCGCGGCGGGGGAGCTCGTGGCCCTCGTTGCGCCGTCAGGGGCTGGCAAGTCGACCCTCCTCCATATTGCAGGGCTCTTGGAGACTGCGGACACCGGCGATGTGCGGCTTGAGGGGCAGGCGGTCACGGGCGCGTCCGATCGCGTGCGCACGCACCTGCGCCGGGACAGGATTGGCTTCATCTACCAGTTTCACCACCTCCTGCCGGAGTTCTCGGCGGTCGAGAATGTGTCGCTGCCCCAGAGAGGCGCCGGGCAGAGCGTGGCCGCCGCGACCGAGCGCGCGCGGGAGCTTTTGTCGGCGGTCGGTCTGGAGGGTCGGTTGGATCACCGGCCGGCCGAGCTCTCCGGTGGGGAGCAGCAGCGGGTGGCCTTCTGCCGCGCGCTCGCAAATGCGCCCGCCGTGCTCCTCGGCGATGAGCCGACGGGGAACCTCGATCCTGCGACGGCCGAGACGGTCTTTGCCGAGATGACCCGGGTCGCGCGCGGCACGGGGCTCGCTGCGCTGATCGCCACGCACAACCTGGCTCTCGCGGAGCGAATGGACCGGGTCCTCCGCCTCGAGGCCGGTCGGATCGTGGAGCGTTGAGCGTGGTCAGTTGAGGCAGATCGACTTGAGCGCGATCCAAGCCTGATCGTCGAGGAGCGGCGCAGCACCCGACGGCGCGGGGCCGGGCTCGCCCAGCGCCTGCAGAAACGGTCCGGGGGCGATGCCCGCCTCCTGAAGCCTTGCGCTGACAGCGGCGACATCCGGCGGCGGTGCGGGCGCCTCGAGACGGAGGCGCATCCTGTCCTCCGCCCCTTCCGCCAGTTCTCCGGTCAGAAGAAATCGCATGACCCCGAGATGCGGTAGGTCCTGGATGTGCTGGGCCAGGACGGTCTCCTCGGGAGGGCGGGCAGCCCCTCCGGCGAGCCAACCGGCGAGAACTTCGGGGCTTGCGCTCTCCGCGACGACCGGTTCGGGCACGATCAAGATGTCGCCTGGCAATCGTGCGACGCTGGCGCCGCGCCGCACCACGTACACCGCCATTGGCCCCGCAACCCGCGTGCTCACCCGGCGAAGCGCGCGCGTGCCGAGCGGGTGTGTGCAAGGCTCCATCCCCTCAAGCAGCCGCCCGCCGATCAGCGCGGCCCGCTCCGGCGGCATCAGGGCAGCGGCTCGGTCCCGCAAGTGGCCCATCAGGACCAAGAGGCTCACCGCTATGGCGAGTGTCAGGGGCAGGAGGGCCACGGGCCAGATCGAGATCCTGCGGCGGCGCGGCGCGGGTGCAGTGACCATTCCCCGCACGATCGCGATCGCGTCGTTCATCTCCGCATCTTCGATCTCCAGCACTTCGTCCAGCGTGCCCGGAGGGGCATAGCGGACCCGGGTTCCCGTCCGCTCGAGCGTGCGCAGGCCCGCGAGCGCCCAGTGGGTCAGCGGTGCCTCCTCGAAATCGCTGAGGACGAGGCTTGCCTCGCCGAAGGACACCAGCACTTCCTTGGTCTCGGAGGCCCCGGGGACGCGCCATTGGCCCACAGCCTCCAGCCGGACGTAGCGATCAAGCGCCGTCATAGACACTCGTCTGAGGCGGACGACAGGGGCGGGGCCCTGCCCGCGCGGGTCCGGCCACCCGTTGGGGCCATCGCGCGGCGGCGGGATCGGCCATTGCCGCGCGGCCATCCGGCGCTGGTCTTTCGGCGACGTCCATGCCGCCCCCCCGATCTGCTCGCACGGTGCGTGCGTCGATCAAGCTATAGCGCTTCGGGGCGCGGGATGGCCAGCGTCCGGTGTCGGGGGCGCGCCGGACCCGGAGGCCCCACGCGGAAGGTCAGGCAGCCTCGGCCGCGGCAAAGCGGGTGTAAAACCCGTCTCCGGCCTTGGCCATGTCGACGAGCAGCGCGGGTGCTGTGAAGCGCGACCCGTGGGCGTCGGTAAGGCGCGCGCAGAGGTCGACTGCCGCGCCCGCGCCAATCATGTCGAGCCAGGAGAACGGCCCCCCCGACCACGGCATGAAGCCCCAGCCGAGGATTGCGCCGACATCGCCTTCGCGGATGTCCTCGAGCACCCCCTCCTCGAGCGCCCGGACCGCCTCGAGCACCTGGGCGAGGATCAGGCGGTGCTGCACGTCCTGCAGCGTCGGCTGGACCTCTGCCTGCGGCCACATCTCGCGAAGCTCGGGCCAGATCCCCTGGCGTTTGCCCTTGTCGTCATAGGCGTAGTAGCCGGCCTTCGCCTTCCGGCCGAGCCGGCCAAGCTCGAAGAGCTTGAAGAGGACCTGATCCGCCGTTTTGGCGGCCTCCGGATAGGCGTCGCCCATGGCCTCGCGGGTGGCTTTGGCGATCTTGACGCCAAGATCGATCGAGGTCTCGTCGTTGAGCTGCAGCGGCCCGAGCGGCATGCCCACTTGCTTTGCGGCGTTCTCGATCAGAGCGGGCTCGACGCCCTCGGCCACCATCATGACACCCTCGTTGACATAGGGGATGATGCAGCGGTTGGCGTAAAAGAACCGCGCGTCGTTGACGACGATCGGCGTCTTCTTGATCTGGCGCACATAGTCGAGCGCCTTGGCCACCGCCTCGTCGCCCGTCTCCTTGCCTTTGATGATTTCGACAAGCTGCATTTTCTCGACGGGCGAGAAGAAGTGGATGCCGATGAAGCGCTCCGACCGCGCGCTCGCCTTCGCAAGCTCGGTGATCGGCAGGGTCGAGGTGTTGGTGGCGAAGATTGCCGTCTCGGGTAGGGCCGCTTCGGCCTGGCCTGTGACAGTTGCCTTGATCGCGGGATCCTCGAAGACGGCCTCGACCACCAAGTCAGCCGTGTCGAGCGCGGCGTAATCGGTCGTCGCAGTCACGCGGGCCAGGGTCTCGGCCTTTTGCTCCGGCGTTGTCTTCCGGCGCTTCACGCCTTCGTCGAGGAAGGCCTCGACATGGGCGCGGCCTTTGTCAGCCGCCTCTTGCTCCCGGTCGATCAGCACTACCTCGATCCCGGCACCGGCCGAGACGGTCGCGATCCCCGCCCCCATCATGCCGGCGCCGAGAATGCCCACCTTGCGCACGCTCTGATCGGCGACGGCGGGGCGCACGGCACCTTTCTCAAGCGCGGTCTTCGACAGGAAAAGGGATCGGATCATGGCCGACGAGGACGGGTTCATCAGGACGGAGGTAAACCACCGCGCCTCAATCCGGATCGCGGTCTCGAAATCGACCATCGCGCCCTCGTAGATCGCCGAGAGCATGGCTTTCGCGGCCGGATAGACGCCCTGCGTCTTGCCATGGGTCATCACAACGCCGCCGAGGAACATCTCGAAGCCCTTCGGCGTGTAGGGCCCACCGCCGGGCATCTTGTAACCCTTCTGATCCCACGGTTTGACGGCATCGGTTTCCTTGGCATTCGCGACCCAGTCGGTGGCCGCACTCAGGAGTTCTTCCGCCGGGACAACCTTGTCGATGATCATCATCGCCTTGGCCTTCTTGGGCGCGTACATCTTGCCCTGAAGGAGCGCTTCGGCCGAGCCCATCAGGCCCAGCATCCGGACGAGGCGGGTCGTGCCGCCTGCACCGGGGAAGATGCCGACCAGAATTTCCGGCAGGCCGATCTTGGCCTTTGGATTATCGGCAGCGATGCGGTGGTGGCAGGCAAGGCCGATCTCCAGACCGATGCCAGCGGCCGTGCCGGGGGCTGCCCAGCAGAACGGTTTGCCGCCTTTTTTCGTTTTCGGATCTGCGCCTGCGGTTTCGATCTTACGCAGCACCCCATGCAGTTCCATGATCATGTTGAAGACCGCCTCGGCCGGGTTGCCGGATGCGGCGGCGCGTGACTTCGTCTCGGCGATCACGTTCAGATCCATGCCACCCGCGAAGTCGGCTTTGCCGGATGTGATGACGGCACCTTTGATCGCATCGTCGGCCAGGACCTGGTCGACACAGGCGTCCAGTTCGCGAATGCCCTGCTCGTTCAGGACGTTCATGGTCGCGTCCGGCAGATCCCAGGTGATGGTTGCGACGCCGTCCGCGACGGCCATTTTGAATATTTCGGTCATGGCGCTGTGTTCCTCCCTCTGGGGCGGTCGTTGACAGGATTCAGGTTTTCAGAGATCTGGGCCGACGTCTGCGCGTGGTCGGTCAGGCAGCGCTGCCACCCAAAAAGGCATGGCAGATCCCGCCGGCCGATCGTCCGATCGAGACAACCGCGATCCGCCAGTCGGTACCTGTCCGGCGAAGCACGTAGTGCGTGAGTGACCGGTTCAGAACTTCGCCAGCCTTGTCCAGGTAGTCCAGACGCGCCGTCGCGAAGCTGGACTGGCTGGTCAGGAGCCCCTGCGATTGGATCGTCGAGCTGATCTGGACGACACCCTGCTCGCGGACGTGAACAGAATAGTTGCGCAGCATCTCTTCCAATTCCGCCCGGGTTTCTTTCGTCGATTGTTGCCCGTGCATTTCGATAACGCAGGGCAGATGATAGCGACGCGCCAACGCAGCGACGTCCCCTGCCATCAAGAGCGGGCCAAATCCATTCAGCAACTGGCCGACATCGACCATGGGCGATCCCTTTGCTCGCGCTACGTCCGCGGGGTGGCTCAGAAGATTTGAAGTCGCATGCTGGCAGTCGTCCCTCAGACCAGTCTTGGTTGATGGGACATGGGGACCGGGTACCTAAAGTTGAGCTTAAAAACCGGTGAAGAGCGACGCTTTGCAGGCTGGAATCGCCGCGCGTGGCCGATGCGCTGATCAGCGCGGCAGGCCGAATTCCAACCGCTCGAAGTACACCTGACGGACCTTCCACTCGCCACTTTGCGACACCAGCGTCCAGGTCAGTGGAGATGAGCCGAGCAAAGAGCCATCGCTGGAGAAACGGTCCTTCAGTGACGACAGGATCGTGGTGTCTTCTGCTGGCTGCAGATGCGAGAGGATGCGTGTCCGGGTGCGGACGACGCCCTCGTCGCGCGCGATGGCACAGACCCGTTCGACCTCTGCCGCGACCGATTCCCGGTCCGGCAGCACGATGCGGGCCTCGCCTGATTGCATGGTGAGCGGCCATGTCAGGGTCGACATCCAGAGGTCAATGTCGACGCCATCAGGACCGAATGCTTCGTCCTGGCGCAACACAACTTCAATCGGGTCCGCGCCCGCGTCCATTCAAAATCCTTCACCGGTTCAGACCCGCTCGATAATCGTGGCAGCGCCCATCCCTGAGGCAACACACAGGGTGCAAAGCGCCGTCTCTTTGCCGGTCCGTTCCAATTCATCAAGAGCAGTGCCGATGATCATCGCGCCGGTTGCACCCAGCGGATGGCCCATCGCAATAGCACCACCGTTAACATTTACCCGTCCATGATCAGCATCGAAATGTGTCAAGAACATGAGCGCGATGCTTGCAAAGGCCTCATTCACCTCAAAAAGGTCAATATCTGAGAACTTCATGCCGGAATTGGCCAGCGCCTTTTCGGTTGCCGGGACCGGGCCGGTCAGGTTGATGGTGGGATCAGTGCCAATCTTGGTGGTGTTCCGGATGCGCGCACGGGGTGTCAGGCCAAGGCGTTCACCTGCTTCCTTTGACCCGATCAGCACGGCGGCAGAGCCGTCCACGATGCCCGACGAGTTCCCGGCATGGTGCACATGGTCGATCTTTTCGTATTCGGGGTAGCGCAGCATCGCGACCGCGTCGAAGCCCGGCATCTTTTCGCCCATGTCCTTGAAGCTGGCCTTGAGCGAGCCGAGGCTCTGCATGTCAACCTCTGGCCGCATGTGTTCGTCATGATCGAGGATCGGAATACCGTTCTGGTCCCTGACCGTTACGACGGATTTCTCGAAGCGATCTTCCTCCCAGGCCTTCGCCGCGCGTTTCTGTGATTCAACGGCATAGGCATCGACGTCATCGCGGCTGAAACCGTACTTCGTGGCGATGATGTCGGCGGAAATGCCCTGCGGCACGAAATAGGATTTCATGGCGAGATAGGGGTCGAGCGCGATGGCGGCACCGTCCGAGGCCATGGGAACGCGGCTCATCATCTCGACGCCGCCTGCCACGTAGAGGTCCCCCGCCCCTGCCTGGACCTGGTTGGCACAGAGATTTACCGCTTCCATGCCCGAGGCGCAGAAGCGGTTTATGTGCAGGCCGGGAGTGACGTCGTCCCACCCGGCATAGAGCACCGATGACCGCGCGATGTTCGCCCCCTGCTCGCCCACCGGGGTCACGCATCCCCAGATCACATCTTCGACCTGGGACGTGTCCAGATCGTTGCGATCACGGATGGC